>DPVY01000290.1 GCA_003527965.1 Fidelibacterota bacterium | reverse complement strand
CCGGGAAAACTTATCAAGGCGGCCCTGATAAAATAATCAGAGCCGGTGATACGTCTGCTTTCAGATCCGTCATCTGTTTTATTGGAAAAAATTATGCAGAGGCAGTTTTAATCCATTCCTGATTGGTTATTGCTCAGCCTTTCCGGCGTGCTGACCATAGCGGCATTTCCGCCGATTCCCCTGGGGTTTCTGGCCTATTTTAGCCTCATCCCTCTGATTATTGTGTTTATTAAAGATGAATTTCAAATGGGATTTGAAAAGGGATTTGTTTTTGGACTGTTCCTTAATTTGGGAATCATGTACTGGTTAGCTGTTAATAAGGGAACCCAATGGTACTGGGGCACGCTTTCCATGATTTCCAGTGTTCTTTTCCTGGCTTTGAATTATGGGATAATTGGACTGATTGTTGGCTATATCGGGCGTAAATTCGGCAAATCGGCTGGAATCTGGTCATTGCCGGTGGTATGGGTTGCTGTAGAATATATCCGCTCTTTCGGATCACTGGGATTTACATGGAATAATTTATGTTATACACAGTGTCGGGCAACGCAACTTATTCAGATTGCATCGATTATTGGGCCCAACGGGATCAGCTTTATAATTGTCCTCGTGAACGTATTACTGGCATTAGCGTGGATCAACTATAAGGATGAATGGAAGCAGAGTTTTAAATATTTGAGCACTGTCATCCTGCTCTTTTTTATAATTGGAATCTATGGCGCCGCGGTACTCTATCAGGCGGATTCTTCACAGGAAAACCGCAAAGTGCATGTTGCTTTGATTCAGCCGAATGTTGACCCAAACGAAAAATGGGATCCCGAATCCTTCTGGAAAGTCATGTCGCTGCTAAATGATCTGACCGATTCCGCCGCCGTAGAACCGCGCGATCTGATTGTCTGGCCCGAGTCTGCTACACCGACTTATTTGCGTCGAAATCGGGGCAGAACCCTTGATCGGATTGTTAATCATATCACTCAACTGAACACCCATCTGGTAACGGGTGTTCCCGATTATGAATTTACTGATTCCGCTGACTATAAAGTCTATAACTCGACTTTTTTATTACGTCCGGGATCGCATGAGATTGAATTTTACCGTAAAATAAAACTGGTGCCTTTTGGCGAATATATTCCCCTGGCGGAGCATTTCCCCGAGTTAGGCAATCTAAACCTGGGGCAGGGAAATTTTGACGCCGGAACGGAGATGAAGGTTTTTGCTATTCCCCTTAATACCGATACAACGGCGTCGACCGACACGACTTTGAGGCTACATTCCGTCGTCTGCTATGAATCGACCTTTCCTTACATTGTCAGAAAAGGCGTACAGAAAGGTTCGGAAATGCTGGTGATTGTCTCCAATGACGCCTGGTTTGGGAACAATTCCGCGCCCTATTTACACATGGAAATTGCCCGCTTTCGGGCGATTGAAAACCGCATTCCCGTTGTGCGATCCGCCAATACCGGCATTTCAGTAATATGTGACGCCTATGGCAGAATCCTGTCGAAAGCCGATTTTGGCGAGAAAACCTGGCTAACGGCTGAGTTAGATCAGGGTAAAAATAATCGCACAATTTATTCATTGGTAGGAAACTGGTTTGGTGTTTTGAACGTTATAGTACTGTGTAGTATTTTGGGAATTAGTTTATTTAGGAGAGATCAGTGATGCATAAAATGACAGGGTTTATACTGTTTGTTCTGTTGGGTACAATGCTTATAACCAGTCCTCTGACAGCCCAAACCGACAGCGCCGATGACCGGATTTCCAATTCACAGGCGCGAGGACTTCTATTAAAATCGTTGATTTTGCCCGGTTGGGGAGAGCATAGTTTGCAATACCGGAAGCGAGGCTATGCCCTGAACAGCGCTGAATTGAGCTTTTGGGTGGGTTACATCGCACTTTCTTATTATGGTCGCTCCGTCGAAAAAGACATGAAAGCGTTTGCCGCCACCCATGCGGGGATCAACCCCAAAGGGAAAGATGAATACTTTTTTACCGATATTGGTAACTATATGAATTTGTACGATTATAACGAGCAGAAACTGCGCTATCGCCAGTTTGCGAGCCTTTATCCTGAAAATGATGAATATTTCTGGGCATGGGACAGTGAAAGCTCGCAGAAAATATTTGACGAAAAACGGATAGCAAGCAGCAGCGCCTATCATACTGCAACTTTTGCTCTGGCGGGACTAATTATTAATCGTGTCGTCAGCATGATTGACATTATTGCATTAACCAAGGACAGGCTTGAAACTCCGATTAGTGATGTTCAGGCGCTGATTCTCCCGAATAATGGAAACCCGGCCCTAATTCTAAATATAGAATTTTAATGAATGGCATAGATCCCCGGGCAAAAATAATATGGTCACTTGTCTGGCTTATAATTATTTTCATTGTCTATAATATTATTGGGCAGATGATCATCCTTTTGGGAATTATCGTTATTATAAAACTGAATAGGGTCTCTTTAAAATCGGTTTTTAAAACGATCCGCTATTTGCTAATCTTTCTGCCGGTGACGTTTTTAGTTCATTTTTTCTTTTCCAGCGGAGGATGGAATTTTATAACCGGAAAAACTAACTATATTTCAAATATAATAAATCAGCCGGCAATGTTTACGCTGCGCGTGGGAAACCTGATTTTGTTAATGTCTTTCCTGCTGAAATGGATTGGCGATATTGAGTTTTTAGATGCACTTTATCACACTTTAAAACCGCTACGCCGGCTGAAATGGTCAGTGGATGATTTCTTCCAAATAATATTTATCGCGGTCAGATATTTCCCCATCTTAAAAGAAGAATATACCCGCTTGGACGAGGGCTGGAAAAGCTTTGTAAAAGTAAAGAATTCGAGGCTGCCCGAGCGGATAAACCGTGTTCGTGACTCGGTGATTCCCTTGATGATTTTCAGCTTTCAGCGGGCGGAAACCCTGGCTGACGCCATGGCTATTCGGGGCTACGGTTCTCAAATAGAGCGGAGTTATTATAAACCTTTAAGATTCAGATATAAAGACTGGCTGGCTACGGCTGCGGCGATGGTTTTATTAATAAGCACAATTATTTGGATGCCATAAAAAGAGATGATCAGGCGTTTTGCAATTACCGTGGAGTACGATGGGACTGATTTTTTCGGCTGGCAACGCCAGGCCCGGGAGCGAACAGTGCAGGAAGTTTTAGGAAATGGTCTGGTCGATTTAAACAGGGGTAATCGGGTGGTCGTCAACGGATCGGGGCGAACCGATTCCGGGGTGCATGCTATCGGTCAGGTGGCGCATTTCGATCTTGAAACAATATTGGCACCGGAGACAATTCGTAACGCCCTGAATGCCAAAACTCCTCGTGATATATATATTCACAATTGCCGGGAAACGGATCCGTCATTTCATGCCCGTTTCAACGCTAAAAAACGAACATATCTGTACCAACTGTTATTAGTTCGGTCGGTGATTAAAAGACGTTATACCTGGCAACCGGAGCTAAAATTCCGGGAAGACCTGTTACAACGTTGTGCGGAATTGGTGAAAGGGGAACATGATTTTAGCCGTTTGTGCCGGACTTCAACAGAGAGCAATACAAAAATTTGCAGGATTTACGAATCCCAATGGATTAAAAACGAGAATATGTTATATTACAAAATTGTTGGTAATCGTTTTTTGCACAGTATGGTTCGAATGATTGTCGGAACAATGGAGGAAGTTGCCAGAGGAATCGGGACGGTGGAAGGTTTCAGAGCGCTGGTTGAAAATTTGCCTGGAGATATTAAGCCCTTTACCGCGCCGCCGCAGGGTCTTTTTCTCTGGGAAGTTGAATATTAACAAGAAGATTAGGTGAAGTTATTTATCGCCAATAAAGAAGATATCAAAATTGGAAGAAGGTTGAAAAGTGAAAAGACACATCCATAAAATCTATTTATCGATAGCTCTTTTGGCGATGTCGCTTGTTTTTGCCCAATCCGGGGACCGGCAAACGGAAATAAGCAGCTCCCGTGAAACTGCGATTACCCGGGCAATTCAGGAAGTCAGCCCCGCCGTGGCTGGAATTAATGTTACGGCAATTCAGGAGTATGTGACTTCGCCTTTCTTTAACGATCCGCTCTGGAATATGCTGTTTCCCGAACAGATTCACCGCCGCCGAGTAAAAAGCCTCGGCTCAGGGATTGTAATCAGCCGGGACGGCTACGTCGTGACCAATGCCCATGTAGTTGAAAGCGCCGAGGAAATCGTGGTGACGCTTATGGGCGGGCAGGAGCACAAAGCTAAAATAGTCGGAGTGGATAATACCTCGGATATTGCCTTACTGAAAATTAAAGGCAAAGATTTTGCCTGTGCAAAAATGGGAAGTTCCGATGATATACTTATTGGCGAATGGGTGATTGCCCTGGGCAATCCTTTCGGCTTGTTTAGTGTCAATTATAAGCCAACTGCCACTATCGGGATTGTTTCCGGAAAAGATCTGGATTTCGGGAAACAGAAAAGCGGCAGAATTTATCAGAATATGATCCAGACGGATGCTTCCATAAATACGGGAAACAGCGGCGGTCCGTTGGTGAATGCCAATGCTGAAGTCATTGGGATTAATACTTTTATTTTTACCGGAAGTTCCTATTCTGAGGGATCGGTGGGGGTTGGTTTTGCAATACCGGTTGACCGGGTTAAGACGATAATCGAAGAATTAAAGCGTTATGGCAAAATTGACCGGACCTTCCGGACGGGATTGTCGGTTCAGAATATTGATCGTTTTCTGGCTCAGTACCTGAAACTCAAATCCACCAGCGGTGTGATTGTTACCGAAGTGCAGCGCGGCAGTTCCGCCGACCGGGCCGGGATTAAAGTGGGTGATGTTATCACGAGAGTGAATAATAAAATAATTCATACTGATGCAGAGATTATCAAAGAGATTCAGGAAAATTTTTTAAAGGCCGGCGATGTCATCACCGTAACTATTACCCGCGGTACTCAAACTTATGATGTTAATTTGGAGTTGGATAAATAATGATTGAACGATATACTCGTCCGCAAATGGGCGCAATCTGGTCTGAACAGAATAAATTTCGGTGTTGGTGGAAAGTTGAGCGTGAGGTTTGTTATGTTCAATATCAGCGCGGACTGATTCCAGAGGAAGACTGGCAGGCAATTGATCGAAAAGCCGATTTTTCTCTTGAGCGGATTCTGGAGATTGAGCAGGAGGTCAAACATGACGTCATTGCTTTTCTGACTAATGTGGGCGAGTATGTGGGGCCATCATCCCGTTTTATCCATAAAGGGATGACTTCCTCGGATTTACTGGATACCGCGCTGGCGCTGCAACTTGCTGAAGCCGGTCAGCTGATTCTCGAACAGTTAAACAGATTAGTCGAAGTACTCGGTGAGAAAGCTCAGGAGTACCGGGAATACCTGATGATCGGCAGAACACATGGAATCCATGCTGAACCGATTACTTTTGGATTAAAGTTTTTGATCTGGCGGGAAGAGGTTCGCCGGCATGTAAAGCGTTTTGAGCTGGCTCTGGATGATATCAAAGTCGGTAAAATCTCCGGCGCTGTTGGCACTTACCAGCATATCGATCCCGAGGTTGAAGATCAGG
>DPVY01000224.1:1759-9848 GCA_003527965.1 Fidelibacterota bacterium | reverse complement strand
GATAATTTCAGGTGAATGAAGGTTATATCCTTATCGTTATATATTTTGGGAGTAACCTTCAGTATTGAGCCCACGTCAAAAAATTGTTCAATAGTATTACCCGCAAAATCTTTCTGTTTAATTGAAAACTGTTGTCCTACCTGGATTTTGCCTTCACTGCCATCCATGACCTGAATCGTTGGACGGGTGATGATCTCTCCTATATTCAGGGCTTCGAAAGCGTTTAAAATTCCGTCGATCGTAATGGATCCGTCATCGGCAGTGTATTTGCCGGCAGCCGATATAAATTCCTGTGATACACCCGTTCCGCCGAGAGAGATAATATTCAGATCAAACTTATCCAACAAAGCGCTCCAATTAATTCCAGTTTCTTTAAGAACTCTGCGATCGCCTTGGAAAAATATAGCCGATATTTCAATAGACCTTGTATCGGCGGTAACTTCGGGTTCTTTTAATTCTGCTACCGCTGCTTTTCCCATGCTGGAATATCGGATTTCGAACCAGGCGGCTTTTTCAACATATTCGAGATCCCGTGTTGACAACAAATATTCCAGAGCCTTTTTCCAATAAGATGGGGGGACTTCAATATTAATCGGACCCGATTGTTCAGTTAGATCGATGATAATCTTCCCGGAAAATTTCAGAGCTAGCTGACTCAGAACCTCTATTGCTTCATTAAAATTTGTCGTAGGAGGAAAGGATACGATTTCTGCTTTGGAAACAAAATTCTGAACGGGAAGCTTCTGCGCCTGCAAGGGAGAATATCTGAAAATTAACAGGCACAGCAATGCGATCCCATAAATTAAAATGGTAGAATTATGATGCTGTCGAGTTTGAGCGTTTGATAGGTATTGCATTAGTCACCTTTATTTTGTTGGATTTAGTTTTAGAACTACAGTATCCTTGATACCGCCCCGGTTCATTTTAAATGTTACCGTGCCTCTATTTATATTTACCCTTGCCAGGTATCCGAGATAAATTTTGTGCCCGGCTTTCATTTTTAGAAGATTATTTGATTGATCCTTGATATAGGCTACATTTCCCGTAATGGCAATGAGCTTACATTTTTCAACAATGGGCAAATTATCAATGTTGGGTGGTAATCTCTTTAATATCAATGGCATAAAAGGATCGTAAGGAAGCAGGGTATATTCGGGCTGAGTTCGAAAAGAATGGATAGAATATGCTTTTGCTTTATCTTCTTTGGAAAATAAACCCGTTAGTTGCAGATCAACCCGTAATAGATTCTCGTCGTTCAAATCTTCTTTGCTGCGCAGCCGGAAATTATCAATCCGGTAGATCGGTTTCAGCTCTTCGAGTCGCATCAAAAATGCAGCCATCTTCGGGAATTTTCCCTCGCCGCTAAGCTGATATACGGCTTCTGCGTAATCATTTTTTTCTTTGATAGCTGTCGTGATAAAGGTGAAATTGAAGAAAGTTCCCAATTGATCGAGATATTCCAGGTATCGATACGTCTGGTGAATTTCAGTGGCAGGCAAGAGGATTTTCGGGTAGGATTTGAGCCTCTCCTGGTTTGTCTTGACCTCTTCGTTATAGTAATCCAGATCGGCAAAATATCCTTCCAGCTTGGAAAATTCTTCTTTCTTCTGCTCTATCTGCTGTGCAAGGACCTCAATATTTTTATCATACCGGAGATGCAGCCCTAAATAGCCGCCACCGCACATGAGCAGTAAAATCAGTATCAGAATCAGCGTATTGCGAATTTCATAGGACATGATTGTCTTCCTGTCTCTTAGTGTCTAAATATATCATCTTAATCCCTGCTTTCATAACTGATTCGATTTATTCAACAATCGGATTAAATTCTTGCTCATCTTGCGTGATTTTTTCTATGACGACCTTGAATTGATATACAACCTTCTCCCGTATTTCAGTTGGCGCAATGCTTTCAATGCTTGCCCGTGGGAATTTTTTTATGAATCGGGGGATTCGATTGCGATAAATGCTATAGCCGCTAATTTCAACAGTTGAGCTTTTTACATTAACATCTGTAAACCATAACCCATTTACACTACGGGCTGCACGATAAATTTTATCCATTGTCACTGTGGCTCGCCTTGTTCCACGAGCCAGAGAATCCAATTTACTATATTTCGCCTGCAGATCTCCCAATTCAAAGACCAGACTATCCACGAGTGGTCCAACCCAGATGAGGTCTTCGACTGATCTATCTAATAATTCAACTTCTCTTCCATAACTATTTTCTAAGTAACGCTTACTATTATTGAGCCAATTGAGAGCCATCGGCACAAACAGAATCATGATTAAAATTAAAATACCGTGCCAGGCAATTTTAAAAACCCGCTGTCGTTTTTGTATGTATGCCGGTAAGAGGTCAACCTTGTAGAGATTCTTTTCATCGCCCTTTAATGCTGTGACCACAAGTCCTAATGCTCCCGTGAAATTTTGTAAACTGGCGGCATCTTCAAGACTTGCAACAAATTTTTCCGAATTCAGTTTGACATATTCAACATTCTCCAAACTTAGGTTCTTCTGAAAAAACTCTCTGGCTTCCATCTGTTTCGACTTGCCGGTCAGTACCAACAAATCAAAATCCGGGATATTTCCAATATCTTGTTCATAAAGCAATTTGCCTTTGAGTGTATTAAGGACTGAGGGAGTAGAAGAGCCTTCCCGGATTACCGGAGCCATATGGACGAATTTGCCCCCTTTTGTTATAATGATCCGGCTTTCGTTCTGGGTAATGTCAATGATTACAATTATTTCATCTTCTCCCGGAGCATAATTATAACAAACAAGATTGAGAATAGAAATTTCGTTTGGACTCAAAATCTGGAATTTATGCTTACGCTTTAACCTGTCCCGGATTGCGTCATAGGTCTGGATAAGCGGAACATCACCCATATACCCAAATGCTAACAATTTATCTTTGTCCGTGGCAATATAGGCATACTGATCTTTGGGTACGTTTCCGTGGATTTGCTGGTTTATTTCGGCATTGATTTTACTTTCCCGCTTTTTATTCTTTTTCAGTTTGTCGTAACCGTTCTTCAGAATGACGGTGTTCATTATCGGTGACGGTAAATTTATTGCTATATTGAATTTTTTCGCGGGCACTCTGCAAAGCAGAGCCAATAGAACATCCTCATTAGATAACGGCGTTTCTTCTTCACCTTCGAATGGATTTTCTTCATCACTTTTCTGACTTTCATCAGATATGCCGAAAATATCTTCAGCGCTCAGGTCTTCCAAATTCTCTTCCGATTCACCTCCGGAAATTTCTTCGATTTGTTTAAGGGGGCTTAGAAGTTTGGAATTATCAATGGATTCAATGACAATTTTATTTGCCGAGACTGATGCTAAAATTGTTTTTAGCTCCAGACCGTCATTATATAATCCCAGGACTTTTTTTCTTCTTGAACTTCGGACTTTCTTAGACGGAGTATTTGACAATTTCTTTGAACCTCTTTTTATTGTTAGCATTTGCCAGCGCTTCTTCGTAAGAGATAATATTCTGCTCGTAGAGTCGCTTGAGATCCTGTTCCATAGTAATCATACCCAAACTGCTGCCCTGATGCAGCATCTGGTAAATCTCTCCGATATTATTGTTTTTTATTGCCGCCCTGATCGGTGGTGTCATGAATAAAATTTCCTTTGCAAGGATACGTTTTCCATCAATCGTCTTCGGTAATTTTTGCGATATGACAACCGTTAACACATCGGCTAATCGATCTCTTACCCGATCCTGTTCAATCGAAGGCACTTCGCCGATAATCCGGGCGACGCTATCCACGGCGGAGGATGTGTGTAATGTTGAAAATACCTTGTGGCCACTATCAGTCACCTCCAGGGCTGTAATGATTGTTTCCGGATCGCGCATCTCACCAATAATGATGATATCCGGGTCCTGCCGCAAAGCTTGTATGGTCCCCTCTTTAAATGATAATACATCGCTGCCGACTTCCCTATGCCGTACGACACAGCGCTGAGGTATGTGTACGTGCTCGACAGGACTGGCGATGATAACGATATGTGCATCGACGCTCTTATTATTGGCATCGACAATGGAATCTAAGGTGGAACTTTTTCCGGAACCGGTAATGCCGGTAATCAAAATGAGCCCTTTTTTTACATGCGCAAGGCTCAGCGCCCGGGCAATATTCGGATGAAAACCATAAGAACTGATTGGGCGGATTTCGCCGGCAATCAGACGCATATTCATGCCGATGTTTCCAAGGTCGAAATATATGTTTGCCCGTAAGCGTACCGGCTCGTTTTCGCCGGGAACTTCGTATGAATATGAAAAATCGAGGCTCTTTTTTTCGAATAAAAATTTTGTCTGACGCTCCATTAATGAGTTCAACAGGATCAAATCCATTTCATATTTGCTATATTCGCCCATTTGCGGATCCGGCTTTTTGTCTCCATGGATGCGATACCATATTTGACCTTTACATCCGGTGGATCCCATATCAATATCGGAAGCTTCAATTTTGCTCATTCGATTTAGAAATCCCTGTAGCAACATCTGTAAAGTACCGCGATCCTCCTCATCCAATTCTTGGATAGCTTTGGCGAGATACATCTGTCTTTCGATTCCGAAAAGCGTCGCCGGCATCTTATCGATAATTATTTTTGTTATCTGATGTGTTTTTTGGATTAGTGCTTCGTCCATGTAGTCATCCGGGTTTACTAAAGTAATTTATTTATAATCATCAATAGTCCAAATAAAATTTATGATGAGCGCAATTCGAAGAGTTTTCGCTCGAGTTCCACAATCTTTTCATTTGCGGTAATCAGTTTTTGGCGCATTATTTCGATAAGGTTAATCATATGGAGATTCACGATCTTCTGTTCCTGATGAGAGAAAAAATCCATAAGCATATGCCGCGAATACCGTAAAAGTCTTGTCGGCTCTTCCGCACGGACCGAGGCAATTCGATAGTGCTCCCGGAACAGGATAAGTTCTCCAAAGACATCGCCCTTTTTTAATTCCGCTAATTTGGCGCCTTGTCGCCATACTGAAATACACCCTTCGATAATCAGATAGAGGGAGCTACCGACGTCGCCTTTGTGTATAATCTCCTCCTGGGTGCCATACTGTTCTTCAATCCCTGTTTCTAAAAACTTTTCAGCGGCGCTCCTGGGAAAGTTAGCCAGGAATAAAGGCGGTCTGTTAAAATAAATAAGATTCCCTGAATTTTTCGATATCACCCGCAGACTTTTATCCGGATTTTTTTTCTGCTTTTCGGATATCTGCTCATCGTAGGGAGTTTTAACGTTCATTTAGATTTCCCCCAAATTCTTTGGCGATATTTGGTTGCTCCAGGCGGCGCTGCCATATTGTCCATTATAAGCAAATAAAGTTTGCACAGTGAAACCAACCCTGATTGTACGAATACTATCCAGGACGGTCGTCTGATTCCCTGTCGCACTGTAGAAATCAAAGCGAAGGTCTGTCAATCCAATCGCAACGTCATTTTCGCTGCCGTTTACCGAACGATATAGATACCGGTCGTTGGGATTCTCGGTGCCGACGGCGTCCGACCTGCTACTTAGGCGATAGTTTATGGTGTCGGGTGTGCCGTTTTGATAGATATCCGCTAAAAATCTGATTGTAGTATCGGAAATCGCTAAAATTGCTGTGGTTGTGTCCGGCACGCCGTAACCGGCTTTTCTAAGGTCAAATTCTATTATTGAGGCGACCTCGGCTACATTTTCCTGGGCCATTGTCTGCATATTGTTCAGCGCACCGGTCTCTAACAACTGGAAATTCATACCCAATATGCTCAGGATAAAAATACCGGCAATTATAAATGTTCCTGTCAATTCTATGTCAAACATATTTTACCCTAGATAAGGATAGATTCGGCTCAGGTTTAAATTATTTGATAAATCCGGGCTGGAAATAGTAACGTTCATCCGTTTATAGAAGGTACGGATAGCTGAAAAGTTATCAAAGTCGCTCGTAGCAACGTATCCGACAGTTATCGTAACCGTATAGACAAATCCCTCTGAAGTAGTCTTGGATACGGTATAATTATGAAAATCGTCAATATCATCAAAATTCGGATAGATTTCACCAGCATCGACACCCAGATTGCCCGGCGCCGTGAATTCATCCGGCAGAGTAGACGGTGTTGAACCGATTAATATTTCGTCAAATGCTTTTGATTTGGCTTCTTCTAAGTATGAATTCGCAATTCCCACGGCACTGATTTCAAATTGGGATTGCATGATACTGACTTCATTATTGAAGCGCGCCCTGTTTACAGATAATGAAAAAATTCCCCAGATTACAATTGCGCCGAGTAAAATCAGCATCTCTGCTTTTCCCATAGCCTTTTTACTCCTCGACCGTTACTGCCGCTACTTCTTCGATTGTGGTAACTCCCTCTTTGATGCGCTCTCTTCCGGACATTCGCAGCGTGAGCATTCCGTTTTTCACGGCTGCATCCCGGATTGCTTCCTCGTTTACCTCTTCACCCGCTGTGATGATGATCTCTCGAATTTTCTTCGTGAAATAGAGAGCTTCCATGATTGCTATGCGACCTTTGTAACCGCCGTGGCATTTCTCGCAACCGACCGCTTTATATATTGTCGTGTTTTGAAGTTCTTCTTCAGTAAATCCCAGCTTCAAGGCGGCTTCCCGGTCCAGATCATCGATTGGCTGTTTACAATGCGGGCAGAGACGCCGGACAAGGCGCTGAGCCATGACGATATTTACAGAATAGGCAATTAAAAATGGTTCAATCCCCATTTTAAAAAGCCGGGAAACGGCGCTCGGCGCATCGTTTGTATGTAACGTGGAAAAGGTAAGGTGACCGGTATTAGCCAATTTCATAGCAATACTGGCAGTGGTAAGATCCCGAATTTCACCAACGAGGACAATATCCGGATCATGTCGCAGAATCGCCCGAATTGCATTATCAAAAGTCATTTTGTTGCTGATCTTGAGCTGCCGCGCACCCTGGATCAGGTACTCCACCGGCTCTTCCACCGTGAGAACACACTTTTCCGGTGAGATGACAGCATACAGAGCAGCCACAAGGGTCGTACTTTTGCCGCTGCCGGTTGGACCGGTAATGATCACAATTCCCGACGGTTTGGTAATTGCCCGATGAAAATCTGCCAGCGCCTGTTGCTGTAAACCGAGTTTTTTCAAATCGGTGATTACTTTTCGATCATCCAGAATTCGGATGACGATACTTTCCAGGCGTCGGTCGAATTCGGAACCGACAATTGGTATAATGGATACCCGATACCGAATCAAATATCCGTCCACTTTTTTCTGAATAAAACCATCCTGTGCGCAATCTCTCTCAAAGCGGTCCACATTCCGGGTTTTGTCTTTGAACACGGCGGCAATAGCTTCCGGTTTTACACCTTTCTGCAAGTACCAACTTTGCAGTTTTCCATCGAGACGAAATCGAAAATCCGTCTGATTACCGGGCAGTGGAACAATATGCACATCGCTGGCGCCCTGCCGGACAGCTTCTACCAGCACTCCTTCTACTAAAGTCGTCAGCGCACTCTGATTGATTTCGGCATCGAGCGCTTCTTCATCGACTTCCGCCTCTTCTTGTTCCTCTTCTTCATATTCAATTTCGTCAATCAGACTGAGAAACTCATTCTGACGTTTCAATAATTTATCAATCAGGGCGTCAATTATTTCAAGACGTGTATATACAATTTCATAATTGCGATAAGGTAATTGATCCGCAATTGTTTTTAAGTTTGGGTTTGCCGGATCGGCTGTAATCAGGGTCAATTCCGTCTGACCTTTTTTCTTACTGATACCATAGGGCAACATTTTAACCTGGATTAATTCGGAACGGAGATTGTCATCGATTTCATTTATAAGCCCCGAAATGAACTCGAGCTGCTCATCCGGGAGACCATCGGGATTGATATCTAATTCACGGATGACAAATATCTCAGCCAATTCATGTAAAACTGCATGTCGATCTATGCCAAGGTCTTCATACAAAATCTGTCCCACCGGTCGGCGCGATTTTATACGTTCCCCTTTCTGGATTTCCAGCGCTTTTCTGAGAACGATGGGGCTTACTATTCCTTTTTCAAGGAGTATGTCACCAATTCGTCT
>DPVY01000224.1:0-1386 GCA_003527965.1 Fidelibacterota bacterium | reverse complement strand
ACCGTTATAAATATCATTGCCGCCATAATGATGGTCGTTACAAATAAATTAATAATATTTATGACTTTTTCCATGCGGTACGAGGTGTCCGCTTCATAATAATTTGCCAACTGTAAGGCATTGGATTTTAACGCCCCCGATTCCGCTCCCGAACGGAAACGGGAAATCGCCGTATGGGTGAAAACCCCGGAAGCTTCCAAAGCTTCCACGATCCCTTTGCCCTCCCCTAACATCAGCGGGATTGATATGTTTTTAATCTGGCTCTCCATGTAGGAATTCCGACAGGCTTCGGCGGCAATTTGAATAACGCGCACATTTTCTCCGGAACCGCTGTATAAAGAATAGAAAACTCTTGCAAATATTTCAATACTCGTCTTATGCAAGAGAGGCCCGATAGCGGGTATTTTTATCATAAACTTGTCTTTGTAGTATTTGCCTTTGGGCGTTCGAATCCAGGCTATGAGGAGCCCAACGGGAATTCCGATTGCGAGAAGAATCAACCACCAGTAAACTATCAGAAAGTCGCTGACAGCCATCGTTTTAGCCGTTAATGGCGGTAACGTTTTGCCGAATTTCAGGAACATCTTGGCTGTCGCCGGAAAAATCGACATCACGTAGTAGGCGATTACCAAAATGATAGCGCCCAGCGTGATAAAGGGCATAACAAGAGTTTTGCGCATATTCCGTTTGAATTCTTGATCCCGCTCCATGAACTTCGCCGTGCTTTCATAAACGACCTGCATATTACCGCTGGTGGACGCAACCGCAAGCATATAGGCGGGGAATTTTCCAAAAACCCCCCGATGCTTGGAAAACACTTCATCCCCCTCTTTGCCCTCTTTTAAATCTTTATTGATTTCCCTGATCGTCTCCCGCATGCGCTTATTGCTTGTATCTTCTACCAGCAAATTCAGAATCTCGTTATAGGGCAGATTTTCCTTCAATAAATCGGCGCATAGCCGCAACCAGTTTGTAACCTCCTGGCTCGGAACCTTGCCTTTGAAATCAAGTAATTTCGGTTGAATACGGATATCAGTGTAGCCAAAGCGTTCAAAAGTTTGCCGTAACTCATCTTTTGAAAAAGCCTTTTGCTCACCCTTGAGCGCAGTCTTGCCGCCCTTTTTAACGTTATAAATAAACGTAACCTTCTTCTGAAGGTTTTCAATTTTCAGACCCTTTTTCTTTGCTAAAACGGAGAGCAATTTTTTGGCTTCTTTTTTATTATCAGCCTCAATGACTCCCTTAACCCGCCGACCTTGCGGATTTACTGCTATATAGCGAAAAGATTCCATTGATTATCCTGCCCTGAAAAAACCGGTCAAGACCGACAACTATTCCTGCGCAGCCTTGACCGGTAAATTGTTCAGCAACTCAAACTATTTAGGG
>DPVY01000050.1 GCA_003527965.1 Fidelibacterota bacterium | reverse complement strand
TACCACAGAGGAAATAACACTTGCTGGCGGTACATATAACATTGATGAGATGGTGGACGAGATAAACACTAAGATTGCAGCTAATGATAATCTGAGCGGATTGGTTGAAGCGGTGGCTTCGGGCGATGCTTTAAAATTCCGGACGATTGGCGCTGCAGCTGGAACAGATCTCACCCTGAATTCCGGTACAAATGATGTTCTTGGAGACCTTGGATTCACAACACCCGGCGCTACGGCAACATCGGGCGCTGTCGCAACAGGAATAACAGATATAAACGATCTATTGCAGACAACCGGGACTTTGGAAGGCGGCGAAATTTTTAAAATTGAAGGGACAGATTCTAATGGTAACGCTATATCAGTAGACTATTCCTATACTCTTGGCCATACCTTAAATGATTTATTGGATGTTATTAATGACGCATTTGCTGGAAAAGCTACCGCAGCGCTTGTCGAAGGGAAAATTGTTCTGACGGATGCTGTGGTCGGGGATAGCCAAACAACTATTAATATAACAGCCGACACCGATAATGCTGGAGTGATATCCATTCCGGGCTTTATTAATACAGTGGAAGGATATACCGGGAGAATAACAACATCAGCCGTTGTATATGATAGTTTGGGTAAAGGTCACTCTCTGACTATGGAATTTGAAAAGACAGAAAATTCGTGTGAATGGCTATGGAATCTTAGCTGTTCCGGTGGCGAGGATATTTTAAGTGGCGGTTCCGGCAAAGCCATCTTTGATTCTGATGGAAATCTTATATCATTTACTTATGACGAAGGCGCAAATAAACTGAGTATTGATCCAAAATCCGGGGCGGGGCAAATGGATATTGTTATTCACGGCGGAGCAACCGAAGGATACAGTGGAATTTCACAATTTGACTCAGTTTCGACACTGCTTTCGAGAGATCAGGATGGCAGGAAATCGGGGTCGTTGAAAGATTTCTATGTCGATTCCGAGGGGTCTGTTATCGGGTTGTTTACTAATGGCGAAGATCTGAAGCTTGCTCAGGTAGCCCTGGCGCAGTTCAACAATCCCAGTGGATTAATGAACGCCGGTGGCAGTAATTACATCGCTACTGCCGAAAGCGGATCTCCTAAAGTCGACGCCGCCAATAACCTGGGGGCAACAATTGAATCGGGTTCTCTTGAAGTATCGACCGTTGATATGGCGGATCAATTCACAAAGATGATAGAGGCACAGCGGTCATACCAGGCTGCCGCCCGGGTTATTACTACATTTGATCAAATACTTGAAGAAACGACGAGATTGAAGAGATAAAATTATGACATGTTTTGATCAATTTGTTTGTTTTGTGAAAATAGTCCTGCCGGATGAGATTCCGGCAGGACTATGTCTGCTATGTTGATAACGGAATCTTTGCGAAAGTTCGCTTCCGGTAGCTTGAAAGATACAGATAAACGCTGGGGATTTCTTTTAGATTGTTTTCGCAAAGTTTGTATTCGTAAATGAATTTACTCAGTGGGGTAACTGCAAGGAGTATGAAAAAGAAATTGGGTGTGTGGTATCGATGCAATTTTGAATTGTTTATTAATTCGCAACATTGTTTGTCGCGACCACAGATCATAATTGATTAATAGGGCAACAGAATGGATATTACGACAATTATTGGGATACTATCCGGGTTGGGATTGATAGGTTATACTATTATAAGCGCCGGCAATTTGGATATATTTTTACATCTTCCTTCTCTTATGGTTGTTGGTGGTGGGGCGATAGCCGCTACCCTGGTGAATTTTCCACTGAAAGAAGTAATTGGTGTTATGGGCGTTGTAAAAAAAGCATTTACCGATGATGAAGTGCAGGCAACAAATATTATTAATCTTTTTGTTGATTTGTCTACGAAAGCAAGGCGTGATGGTATTTTGGCTATAGATAAGGAACTACATAAAGTAGATGATGATTTTATGCGGACAGGACTTGAAATGGCAGTTGATGGCATTGAACCGGAATCTATCAAGAATGTAATGGAAGCTGAGCTCAATTACTTAATTGAACGTCATAAAAAAGGACAATCGATATTTATAGCATTGGGCACTTATGCGCCCGCTTTTGGCATGATCGGGACATTAATGGGGCTTATCGCAATGTTGAAAACTCTTGACGATCCTTCAAATATCGGCGCCGGTATGGCGATAGCATTAATTACAACGTTTTACGGATCACTTCTCGCTAATCTTTTGTTTCTTCCGATTGCAGGGAAATTAAAAAACCGTTCGGAACATGAAATTGTTATAAAAGAGATGATGATCGACGGTATATTGTCGATACAATATGGCGAACATCCTAAAACCATTAGCCGGAAGCTTTTAAATTATATTCCTCCGAAAATGCGCGATTCTTATAACTCATCCAATGAAAAGTCGAAGGTTGAAACGTCGAAGGTTGAAACGTCTTAAGGCCGAATGTCGAAGGTCAATTTTAGAATGCTGAATGTGGAATGTCGATAATTGACTATTTATTATTGATTATTGA
>DPVY01000303.1:718-6064 GCA_003527965.1 Fidelibacterota bacterium | reverse complement strand
TCCCGATTTATCGGGACTGGATACTGGTCAGATTACGGTGAATATCGCTGTAACATGAAAATAGTCAAATTTTATGCTGTTAAGTATATTTTCCATTATTTTTCATATCCATTTCTCAATATTTCATAGTGCTTATCAAATCCAGCACCGTTGTTATTGCAAGAAGAAACCTCTAAGGATCATGCGGGCATTTCAAAGACCTCTCTAAGAAAATGACAGTTTTGATGCTTTTTGTCTCATAGAGATCCCGGGGCGATTCCATCAAAATATATTTTTATAAAAATCATTGAATATTTTCCATTAATCTCTTACTATATATATAGAACCTTACACGGAGGATATTATGCAAACTTTCGTTTTAATGACCAAACTGTCTCCCGAGATGTCAAGCAAGATGAAAAACCGCGAGCAACTGGGCCGACAATGGCTGGAAGAAGTGAAATACAAATGCCCGGAAGTCAAATTCATTGCCCACTACGCCCTATTGGGACAATACGACTTTATGGACATTTATGAAGCTCCCGACGCTAAATCCGCCACAAAAGTTTCCCTTATCAGCCGTGAAAACGGCGCCCTTCAGGCAGAGAGTTGGACGGCGATTCCCTACAAAGAGTTCCTG
The DNA here is from genome assembly GCA_003527965.1 of Fidelibacterota bacterium. GTDB lineage: Bacteria > Fidelibacterota > UBA2242 > UBA2242 > UBA2242 > DPVY01. Next base: position 5,445 of record DPVY01000303.1, on the reverse strand, counting down.
CAATTGATCAAAGAGTGTTAAGCTGAGCCCAATAAACAATTCTATTTTTCTGCCACTGACAACAAATTAACTGTTCTGAAAATCTAATTGCTCGTATATTTCAACAATGAATGATCAGGAAGTATAAGTATGAAAAAGATTTACCGTTCCAAAAAAGACGTAAAAATCGCCGGCATTTGCGGCGGACTCGGCGAAATGTTTAATATTGATCCCACCATTATCCGGTTGCTGTTTGTATTTGCCGCCGTTGCAACCGGAGTTTTCCCATTGTTGATTACCTATATCATTGGCTGGGTCATTATTCCTGAAGAAACCGCATAAACACTTATGCTGGGGACATTTATCAATTCGGGAGCTGTTATCCTTGGCAGCATTATCGGGTTACTTTTACATAAAAGATTACCAAAAAATATCACGACTATTGTATTCCAGGGAATCGGACTCTTCACCCTTTTCCTCGGGTTTACCATGGCGCTAAAAACGAGTAATTATCTTATCATGATCTTCAGCATTGTTATCGGTTCAATTATCGGTCAATTGCTGTCTATTGACCGCGCCCTGGATCACTTTAGTAATTTACTGAAAACCAAAATCAGATCCGACAACGAAAAATTTACCGACGGGTTTGTCACAGCTTTCCTGCTTTTTTGTATGGGATCGATGACGATCTTAGGCGCTTTTGAAGAGGGCTTAGGCGGCAGACCGAATCTCCTGCTCGCCAAATCCATGCTGGACGGTTTTTCTTCCATCGCATTATCCGCCGGTCTGGGCATCGGTGTCATTTTTTCTGTCATACCCCTGCTTATCTACCAGGGTGGACTGACTTTATTTGCCCACTGGCTGGGACAATTTTTCAATGATATCGTGATTAATGAGATGTCGGCGGTCGGCGGTTTGATGTTGATCGGATTGGGCATCAACATCCTCGAAATTAAAAAAATCAAAGTCATTAATATGCTGCCGGGGTTGTTGGTGGCAGTTATCCTCGCTTATATTTTTTTATAATATTTCGCCATATATCCTTCATAAGGACAAATCGCTTTACGGGATAATAAGCCCTTTACCGGAGCTATTTTCACTTATTCGTATCGAGCAAACGGCAAGTTAGTAAAGCCCGTATACCCATACTGATTATCCGGTGAACATATAGCCTACACTGCGAACGCTTTTAAAATAAACCGGCTTGGCGGGATCCGGCTCAAAATATTTCCGCAGACGGACAATAAAATTATCCACCGTTCGGGTTTCGATTTCAAAGGAGATATTCCACACTTCTTCAAGCAGTTCCTTCCGGGAAACTACTGTGTTTTTATGTTCAATCAGATATTTCAACAAGCGGGCTTCCTGCAGGGTTAATTGGATTTCCCGTTTTCCGGTATGCCCGGTCATGGTTCCAAAATTGATCTCATTATCACCGAAACGATATATCGCGGCGTCTCCTTCAATGGATTTATACCATGACTTGCGTTTGAGCATCCCCTCAATTCTTAACAGCAACTCACGAAGATGAAAGGGTTTGGTCAAATAGTCATCCGCTCCGATTTCCAGCCCTTTTACCCTGTCCTGAATCCCCGTTTTGGCGGTTAACATCAGAATAGGCATCCGGGGTGATTTTTCCCGAATATGTTGAGCAATTTCAAATCCATCCCGGTAGGGCAACATGATATCGAGTATAATAAGATCAAAAGATTCAGATTCAAAAAACTCAATAGCCTGACGTCCGTCACGCGCCCAGGACGCGACATAGCCCTCCTCTTTGAGATTGTAAAGCAAGCCTTTCGCCAGCGACTCTTCATCTTCTACTAACAATATTCGCCTGCCCTTGTATAAGCTATCGTTATCTATCATACTTATACCTCCTAAATTTACCGGTTTTTTTTCAACAATCGATTCAGGTAGCGTTTTTTAGCAGCCTGATATACTGGTAATTCAATTATAAAGATGGTTCCCTTATTTTCGCCCTCACTATATACCCAAATTTTACCACCATGGTATTTGACAATTTCATTGACCATATAAAGTCCCAGACCGCTGCCTTTGACATTAGGGATATTAACCCGATTTAAGCGCTGGAATATTCGAAAGATTTTTCGCTGATCTTTTAGCAGAATTCCAATCCCGGTATCTTGAAACTCAATCCTGATATTTTTTCCGGTACAGGTCAGTCGAACTGTTATCCGAACCGGTCCGTGTGTATATTTAATTGCGTTATCCGTAAGATTATTGAACAGTATCTTGAGGTAATTCCTTTCGGCGACACATTGGCATGGCGCTTCCCCAACCAACTGAATGGCATCTTCGGGTAAATTAAACTGATCTCTGACTTCATTAACCATGGCATTTATTATCTCATCTGCCTGAAACACTTCAAAATTATATATCTGCTTTTTCCGTTCTAAACCGGCAACTTCCAGAATAGTATCAATCAGCCCGCGTAAACGGTTCGATTCCCGCAGCATCACATCGTAAAATTCCCTCCTTTTTTCCGGAGACACATCCCGGGATTGCAATGTTTCCAGGTACAGCTGAATCGAAGCCAGCGGGGTTTTCAATTCGTGAGTAATACTGGCGATAAAATTATCATATAACCGGGTTAATTTAATCTGCACATTAAGATTACGGAAAATCATCGACATCCCGAGTGATATGGCGATAAAAAGAATAAATCCTCCAACTAATACAAAGATATCTTTTCCCGGAGATAAAATATCCGCCGGTAATTTATCGCCTACCGATTTCAATATTATGACGTTATAGACATACCGATAAATCCAGAGTCCAAGCAGACCGAGCCAGGCAACCTGGGCTAATACGAATATAAATATATAATAAGCCGGTGAATGCTGTTTTTTTTCAGGTATTTTCATAAGATCCTACAACCTTTCACTTAAAATTTCTTTGGCAGTGTTTAAAGTTGATGGTTTATTAAAACAGTCCACTGATATTCCCGTCCTCGTCAATATCCACGTGCTCTGCGGCCGGAATCTTTGGCAATCCCGGCATTAAGAGAATGTCGCCTGTAACTGGAACCAAAAAGCCGGCTCCCGATGAAATCTCAATATCCCGCACTGTCACGAGAAAATCCTTAGGTCGCCCCAGCAGATCGGGATTATCAGACAAAGATTTCTGGGTTTTAGCAATACAGACAGGCAGTTTTGCCAGACCGATTTTATTGATTTTTTTTATTGCTTGTTTTGCCGATTTAGTGAAATCTACTGCATTTGATCCATAGATCTGTTTACAAATCGTTTCGACCTTTTCTTCAATTGTCGCTTCGATTTCATAAAGTGGTTTATAATGCTCACTATGATTGCTTATCTTTACAACTTTTTCAGCAAGATCTACAGCTCCTGCACTGCCCTGGCTCGCTGAATCAATGATGGCAGTTTCGACGCCACGCCCTTTCAGAAAATCCAACAATACCTTGACTTCTTCATCAGTATCGTTATCAAAACGGTTGACGGCAACAACAGCCGGAACTGCAAATCTACAAATATTCTGAATGTGTTTCAAAAGGTTCGGAATACCCCGCCTCACAGCTTCCGGATCAGATTCATTTAATTCCTTTAATTTCTTTCCGCCGTGCATTTTCAAGGCTCGAATGGTAGCCACTAAAACAACGATTTTCGGGTTCAATCCCGATTTCCGGGCGACAATATCAAAAAATTTCTCAGCCCCCAAATCAAAGCCAAACCCCGCTTCAGTGACCACATAATCGGAGAGTTTCAGAGCCATTTTCATGGATAATACCGAGCAGGTTCCCTGAGCAATATTGGCAAAAGGTCCGCCATGAACAAAAGCCGGCGTGCCGTCGGACGTCTGCACGATATTGGGCTTAAGTGCATCCTTCAACAAGGCAACGACAGCATCCGTAATGTTCAGCTCTTTTAAATAAACCGGTCGATTATCATAGGTAAATCCCAATAAGATATTCCCGATTTTTTCTTTCAGATCATGATAATTTTCCGATAAGCCCAGAATCGCCATAATCTCCGAAGCAGCCGAAATGTGGAAATTGCTCTCCCGGGGAAAACCATTTTTCTTCCCACCTAATCCGATGACAATATTGCGGAGAGCCCGGTCATTCATATCAATAACCCTGTTCCAAAGTACCTGCCTGGAATCGATGAGCGGCTCTTTGCGACGAAACAGATGATTATCCAGCACTGCAGAAATCAGGTTGTGAGCCGATGTAACGGCATGAATATCGCCGGTAAAGTGCATATTAATTTCATCAATGGGATGTACCTGGGTCTGACCACCGCCGGTGGCGCCGCCTTTCATGCCGAATAGCGGACCAAGCGACGGTTCCCGCAGTGTTACGATAGCTTTTTTACCAATGCGGTTCAGCCCCATAGCCAGTCCCACTGCGGTTGTTGTCTTGCCTTCACCGGCGGGCGTCGGTGTGATCGCCGAAACCAGGATCAGATTGCCATCGGGATTATTCGCAATCTTGTTATATGTATTCAATTTAATCTTGGCTTTAAATTCGCCATACAATTCAATATCGTCGGTCCCCAGTCCAATATCGGCGGCAACATCTTTCACGGGTCTCAGCTGTGACTTGGTTTCACTCATATTGGGCTCCCTCCTTTTATTCTCTTAAAAGTTAATTTCCTGTCCCGAACGGACTCCTTCGGAGTAAAAATACAAAGAAAATGGTCATCACTATATTTATTCATAAAACAGAAAAGATACTGGATATTGGATATTGAGCGAAGCGAAAT
>DPVY01000303.1:0-396 GCA_003527965.1 Fidelibacterota bacterium | reverse complement strand
GATTTATCGGGACTGGATACTGACTTGTCCAGGTTAGGTATTCGATTTTGTCAAAAATTTACAAAAATATACAAATTCATTCAACGGTTCCACTCTCGATCAATGGATTTTCCTTGCTCTCCGTCTTTCCAATAAACCGACTCCGGCAGTATCACCCCACGTTCCAACGATAAACAGGGTGACAATCTGAGAATCATCAAGAATATTCGATATATTTTTTATAATTGCAACATCAATTCTTGGAGTATGAGATAAAAAGGGTGGTTACAGCATCCCGGGAAAACCATTAGAAGCCCATAGAGATTTACAATTTGATCGATTATCGTCCGAAGAATTGGCACTCCACAATGTATTCATACTCGCTCACTCAAAACACTTGATTATAACCCATAAAAT
>DPVY01000181.1 GCA_003527965.1 Fidelibacterota bacterium | reverse complement strand
GGATATGCAGAAGATTTCTACTTCAATAATGAAAATTATCTTTTTTACGCTGAGCGTTGAGCTGGTTGGGGCAATGATATTGTTTGGTGATTTTAACAATCTGTATGGCAATACGCTCCAGTCCGTATTTTATTCAATGTTTCATGCCGTTTCGGCGTTTTGTAATGCCGGTTTTGCTCTGTTTCCCGACAGTCTTGAATCCTTTAAATCAAATATGTCCATCAATTTTACTATTGCCGCTCTGATCATCACCGGCGGAATCAGTTTTTCCGTTATTTTTAATCTTATTGAAAATTTTAAAAGTAACGTCAAGACTAATTTGTTCAGCCGGCGTGTCCGAAAATCAAAATTGACACTAAACACAAAAATTGTACTTGTCTCAACTATGATTCTGATAATTGGCGGAATGTTGTTGATTTACAGTACCGAACATAGAGGGAATCTCATTAAATTGGACCTCAAAACTCAATATTTAGCGGTATTTTTCCAGTCCGTTACTCTTCGAACCGCCGGGTTCAACACTATCGATTTCGCTACACTGAGAATACCAACATTACTGATTATGTGCCTTTTTATGTTTATCGGCGGCGCTTCAGGCTCAACTGCCGGGGGAGTGAAGGTTAATACGATTTCAGTAATATTTGCATATTTGAAATCAATTTTTAATAATCGCAAAGAAACAACAATGTGGAGCAGTTATATACCGAAACGAAGCGTTAACAAGGCTTTTTTAATAGTAATTCTTGGTCTTGGCGCTGTTTTTACAGGGGTGTTAGTTTTAAGTCTGGTTGAACCTTTTGCTTTTGAAAGAATATTATTTGAAGTTGTGTCGGCTTTCGGAACAGTCGGATTATCCACCGGAATTACCGGAAGCCTGACCCAAATCAGCAAATTGATGATTATCATTTTGATGTTTATCGGCAGAATTGGTCCGATGACATTAATGATTGCCTTTTCACAGAGGCCGGAACAGATCAGCGTGAAATATCCCGAAGGTGATATATTAATTGGTTAATAAACCATGAAGGAGGAATAAATGGGCAAAGAGAAAATATTTGCCGTATTTGGGTTAGGAACTTTTGGTCTTGAGGTTTGCCGGGTAATTTCCGAAAAGGGAGGCACCGTAATTGCCATTGACAACCAGGTGGATTTGATCGAAAAAGTGAAGAATATGGTGACCCAGGCGATTCTTATCGATAGCACCGATGAGCAATCTTTGAAAAATGCTCCTATCGAAGATATTGATGTTGCCGTCGTTGGCATTGGGCAAAATGTGGAATCCAGTATATTGACGACAGCGGTTTTAAAAAACCTCGGAGTGCCATATATTATTGCCCGGGCTATCTCGGACATCCATGGACAGGTGCTAAAGCAGGTCGGAGCAACGGAAGTTGTTAACGTCGAAATAGAAGAAGGGAAACGGATAGCCAATAAACTTATATCACCGGATATTATTGATAAGTTTTATATTGGTCAAAATCAGCTCCTTGCGGAAGTTATCAGCTCGAAAAGGTTCGTTGGAAAATCCATAATGGAACTTGATTTGAGAAAAAAAGCGAATGTAAATATTATCTCAATTAAACGGATCAACACCACTATCGATGAATTAGGCAATCCGGTTGTGGAATCTACGGTTGAATTTCCATCCCAGTCAACGGTAATTAAAAAAGATGATATACTCGTTGTTGTCGGTACTGAAAAAGATATTGACAGGTTAAGGGATTTGTAATGTATTTAATATCGAAAAGTCGTATCTATAGCATTTTTATACTTACCGTAGTGATTGTTGTTGCCTTTGGAGTTTATAGCTATCTGGCAATTACCAGAATTGATTTTCAGGATAGTCTGAGCCTAAAATACTTTGCGGAAAATTTTCTTTTCTATATCATCATTCTATTAGTTGCCGCGACACTGATTTTTGTTAATACTCTTATTAAAAGTAAAAACATTTTAAGGGAGTTGGATAAGGTTATTGAGCTGTCCCGTTATGGTAAATATAGCAGTGGTGATCAACTAAAAAAATTAGGCAAACTGGGTGTAAAAATCATTGATATTAATGCACAGTTGAATTCACTCAATAAGATGAAGTCGCTGAAAATCAGCAGCTTGTCCAATGCAATTAACTTATTGATTGAAAAGTCAGAACAGCATGTGATATTGCTTGATGCCCGGGGACGGGTAAATAAAGTTAGCCAAAAACTTCTGAATGATTTTGGTGTCGAAGAGAAAGATATTTTAAATAAATACGCCGAAAATATTTTGGATAATTTTAACTATTCCAATGTGATTACCGAGTTAAAAAAGAGCAAATATCTGCTTTTTAAAAGCCCGTTAATATTAGAAACCATTGTTGAGTCGGTTGAAGTTAATGTGGTTGTTTATCCTGTTTTAAATCACCACAGCGATATTTCAAGCTGTCTCTGCTATTTTGAGGACGATAATACTTTTAAAAAGATGGCTGAAATAAAATCAGGTATCCGAATTGAGCAGGAGAAAACGAAAATCCCAAAAGAAGCTCACGATTCTTCATTCTTAAAAAAAATATCAGATATTTTTCGAAAGAATTAAAAAACAGAACGATCTGGATTCTCAGAACCTATTGTTAATTCTGCTAACCTTTTGTTGGGGATTGTCTTAGGGAATCTCGAAGTGAACGACTATGGGATTTACCAGTTTGTTAAAATCTTCAAACTTCATTGTTACCATATCGACATGATTGCAGGCATTAAAGGCAATTTTATCACTGTCGACAATGTCCGACGAAATGTAAGTATCCATGCCGTAAAGATTACCGAAGGGGGGCATACCGCCGGTTTCACAATCCGGGAATTGGTTCCTGAATTCTTCTTCGGAAGCAAGTTCGACTTTACGGGCATGCAGTTGTTTTGCGAACTCGTCGAAACCTACACGGTCATTTGCCGGTAAAACCGCGAGCGCTAATTTGCCGTCAATTTTTACGACAATTGTTTTTAAGAATTTCTTACCTGAAATATGAGCCTCTGCCGCAACTCTCTGAGCAGTGTATGCTTTCGGGTGCTCGGAGATGACATAATCGACGTTGTTTTCCTTAAGGTAAGCTAATAAACGTTTTTTCTCTGGCATGACACATCCTCCATATAATCTTATTTTCAATATATAGGATACAGTAATAATCCGCAAGCTGGTTGGCACATTTTTTCTGTTTTTTGAAGCGATAATGTCTTTTAAAAATCCCCTATTCGTTTTATATTAGAAACCTGTTGGAAATTGAGAACGAAAATTATTAAAATTAGATTAAAAGGAGTCAAAAAATGCCGGTAGTTGACCATAAAAAATATGTTGCTATGCTTGAGAAAGCACAAGAGGAAAAATTTGCCTATCCCGCTATAAATGTATCATCTTCTGATACATTAAATGCCGCTATTGAAGGTTTTGCCGCCGCCAATAGTGATGGGATTATTCAGGTGTCGACAGGAGGGGGCGCGCACACTTCGGGAAATTTAAAAGATATGGTCCTTGGATCTATCATTTTAGCAGAACAAGCCCATCATATTGCCGCTAAATACGATATTAATATCGCTCTGCATACCGATCATTGTCAAACCGATAAAATTGATTCATTTTTAAAACCGCTCATTGCCGAAACTGCAAGACGCAGAGCCGCGGGACTGCCGAATTTGTTCAATAGCCACATGTATGACGGTAGCGCTGTGCCGCTTAAGGAAAACATGGAAAATGCTGTTGAATTATTAAAGCTTTGTGCTGAAAACGAAATTATTCTTGAAGTGGAAGCCGGTGTCGTTGGCGGTGAAGAAGACGGCGTCAATACTGAAAATGTCGGGAAAGAGAAATTATATACCACTCCTGATGATATGATTGCCGTTTATGAGGCTCTGAGTCAGGTAAAAAATGCTAAATTTATGCTGGCAGCGACTTTTGGAAATGTGCACGGCGTCTACAAACCGGGTAATGTTGTTCTGAAACCGTCGATCCTTAAAGAAGGGCAGAAAGAAGTCATGGCTAAATATGGCCCAGCTGCACGATTTTTTCTGGTTTTCCATGGCGGCTCCGGATCATCAATTGAAGATATTAATGAAACTCTCGAATATGGCGTCATTAAAATGAATGTCGATACCGATACTCAATATGCATTTACCCGTCCGGTTGTTGATCATATGTTTGTTAATTATGATAAAGTTCTGAAGGTTGAAGGTGAAGTAGGCGTGAAGAAACTTTATGATCCCCGTGCCTGGTTAAGAAAAGCACGTGCCGGCATGGCTGATCGCGTGGTGCAGGCCTGTAATGACCTGAAATCCGCCGGAAAAAGTATGGGGCGCTAAATTTATCAGGAAACATTGCGAAAGCAGGAAACTTTTGCAAAGTAATCCAACTATAAACACCACCCGGTTTAGGATGATTCTTCCATAGATTGGGTGGTTTATTTTTTAGGTATAAATGAAAACAAACTTTGAATACCAAAAATCCCGACGATTCTTTGCTCAGATTGCCCACGAAATGGAAGGTATAGGCAAAGCGGAACTGGAAGAGTTGGGCGCCGGTGATGTCATGACGGCCTATCGGGGGCTCTATTTTAATGCCGATAATAAGACGCTGTATAGAGTCAACTATCAATCCCGTCTGATTACACGGGTTCTCGCTCCGTTGTTGACTTTTGATTGTCATAGTACGGATTATCTTTATAAAACAGCGAAGTCTATTCCCTGGAGTGAGATATTCAATACGGATGATACTTTTGCCGTATATGCAACCGTTTCAGACAGTAAAATCACGCATTCCAAATATGCTTCGTTAAGATTAAAAGATGCTATTGTCGATTATTTTAAAGACCTAACCGGAGATCGTCCAAATGTGGAAAAACAGACTCCCGCCATCTGGATTAACCTGCATATCGACAACAACCGGGCAATCATCAGTCTGGATACGTCGGGCGGATCGCTTCATCGAAGAGCTTACCGGATACAAACCGGCAGCGCGCCAATGCAGGAGACCCTGGCTGCGGCTATTGTCAGGCTAACCGGCTGGCAAGGTGAAAAGCCTCTTGTCGATCCCATGTGTGGATCGGGAACTTTGCTATATGAAGCATTAATGAAATATTGCAGAATTCCATCAGGGGTTAACCGGAAACGGTTCGGGTTTGAATTTCTTCCGGATTTTGATTCCCGGTTGTGGAAATCCGTTAAACAGGAGGCAAATATACAAATTCGGGAATTGCCGAAAGGATTAATTGTTGGCAGTGATATTTCCCGGTCAGCGATAATGGATGCGATCTCTAATAGCAAAAGTTTCCGAAGCGGTCGGAATATTTCTTTTAATACCCGTGATTTTCGTGCTATTGAGGCAATAAATGACAGTGTCATCGTGACCAATCCACCTTATGGAAAGAGAATGGAAAAAGGTAAGGATTTGAGTAGGTTTTATCAGGAGTTGGGAGATTATTTAAAGCAACATTGTCGGGAATCGACGGCTTATATTTATTTTGGTGAGCGGAAATATATCAAGAATATTGGCCTGAAACCTACCTGGAAAATTCCTCTGGTCAACGGAGCACTTGACGGAAGATTACTCAAGTACGAATTGTATTAATATAAAGTAGAACAAACAGAGTTCGCATAGGCATGTATCCGGGTGAAAAAATGAAAATCGGATTAACATGAGATCGGGAAATATTCATTTTAGAACTACTGTAACTTTCCGTCGGGGCTGAAACATTGTGTTGGCCCTTTCTGGACGTTTTTGAGATATTTAGTTTCCGAAAGAATTACTCCCGATTTATAATATACTTTTTCAATTCCGTCCAATAAACCATTCTCATAATGAATTTCAGATCGCAGTTGTCCTGTTTTATAGTAAGATTTAGACCAACCATCTTTTTTGCCATCTTTAAAAGAAGTTTCGGAATGCAATACTCCCGATTTAAAGTAAATTTCAACAATTCCGTTTATGATATTGTTTTTATACTGAATCTCAGATTTAAGTTGGCCCGTTTGGTAATAAAATTTTGAAAACCCATCCTTAATGCCATTTTTATATGCTGTTTCTTCTACCAGCATTCCATTTATGGGATTGTATTTTCTCATTATTCCATCAATTTTATTGTCATTATAGTTCATTTCTTTGACTAATACTCCAGTTTCTGTATTATATTCTTTTGTGATGCCATGCAGTTTAGCATTTTTATAATACTGCTCCAGAGAGATATAATCACCGGATATCTTTTTACTATAGCCATTTAAACTATCTGATTTATACATACTTGACCTTCTTAGTTTGCCGGAGATCGTATAAATCTTCTTTTCACCATCTATTTGGCCGTGATTATAAGGTGTTTCAGAAAGCAGGGTCCCGTCATCACGATATTCTCTGATTAAAACGATATTCCCAAAATTACATTTTCTGACAAATGGATGTCGGGCAAGAAAATCCTTCTCAACTTTTCGAAACTTTTTTTCACCTAATATATAGAAACTCTTTAAGTCGATTTTTGTCATATAGAAAGGCAAATTAGATCCAAAATAATAGAGGAGTAGTGTGGTGATGGCTATGCAAACCATCTCTATCAAGAGCCAAAATTGTATTAGACCCGTTAAAAATATTTCCGAGATATTAGTAAAAGTAAAAAAGAATAAGACACCAAGAGTGATTATACATTTATAATTAAGTCGTTGATACGTTTTTCTGAATCTGACTCTTACTCTTCTCATATCTTTCCTCTTGAAATTTTGCCTGAATATCCCGTACTTTCTGTGACTGTAATATGTCACATATACAAATTCTAAGATTAATTTAAAAAATATAAACAATAAGAGAATAAATATTTTAAGCAAATTAATTCTATTATTTGAGTTATCCTGTAAAAACAAGATATATGATAGTTGGCTTAAAATTTGCCCCAATAAACTTCGGTTAATTAAAATTAGAGAGTTACACAGATTGAATCGATAGTATAAAATATTAAAGAATTTAGTAGTGTCTCACACGGTAAATACATTTTAAAAATTGGTGGTACCCGGAATGAATAGACGAGTATTGGTTATTGATGATGATTTGAACCTGCTACATTTGTATGAGCTTATCCTTACCCCTGATGGGGAAAATGTTTCCTCAAACGGAACCAATGGATCCAGATCTTTTCAAGTCACAACTGCTTCTCATGGTCACGCCGGCTATGAATTGGTTAAGCAAAGCATAATAAACAATGAACCGTTTGCTGTTGCATTTATTGATATGCGTATGCTCCCCGGGTGGGATGGTCTGAAAACGGCAATGTCTATTCGTGAAATTGATGACAGGATATATATTATCATTGTAACGGGATATCTGGATAGCTCCGTAGATCAGATTCAAGACGTCTTGAAACATGATGTATTTTATCTTCATAAACCTTCCAGTAATGAAGAAATCTACCAGATGGCGAGAAATTTATGTAATAGCTGGAACAGAGATATTGAGTTAAAAAACACGACGATTTCCAGAGATTATTTTGTTAACATACTCGCAGCAATCCAGGATTCAATGATTGTGGTTGCCCCCGATTTTACTATTAAGATGATAAATGAAGCTACATCCAGACTATTGGGTTATTCAAGAGAAGAATTAATCGGGTTAGCAATTAAAGATATTGTTAAAGAAAAGACATCTCAGAAGTGGATAACGGAATTTTGCGAATTGGGATTTATCAGCGGGTTGGAAACAGTTTATATTGATAAATATGGCGGGGAAATACCAGTTCTTTTTTCCGGTTCGGTGATGAAAGATAAATCCGGCAACCTGGAAAATATTATTTGCATGGCTCATGATATTAGCGAGATCAACAAAGCAAAAGAGGATATCCAGAAAGCAAGAATCAGAGCCGAAAACTTTAACCGGGAATTAATGGAAACCAACAAGCAATTGGAAAATGCTATTGAACGAGCTAATCAATTGGCTGTGCAAGCAGAAATTGCATCTATAGCTAAAAGTGAATTTTTAGCCAATATGAGTCATGAAATTCGCACTCCAATGAATGGTGTGATAGGAATGACCACGTTGCTCTTAGATACATCTCTAACTCAGGAACAGCGTGAATACACTAATATTATTAATGGCAGCGCAGATTCACTTCTAAATATTATTAATGATATTCTTGATTATTCAAAAATAGAATCAGGAAAACTGGATCTGGAAGATATTGATTTTGATTTAAGATTGGCGATAGAAAATCTTAATGATATAATGGCTTTTAAGGCTTTAGGAAAGGGGCTTGAATACAACTGCCTGATTCATCATGATGTTCCTTTACTGTTAAACGGCGATCCAATAAGATTGCGGCAAATTCTGATTAATCTTGTTGGTAATGCGATTAAGTTTACTGAAAAGGGGAATGTTTTTGTAACAGTAACTCCTGAAAACCAAAAAAGCAACAATACGACGCTGAAATTTACGATATCAGATACCGGAATTGGTGTTCCAGAAGATCGATCAGATCGTTTGTTTGAATTATTTTCACAAATTGATGCTTCAATTAGCAGGAGATATGGAGGCACAGGGCTTGGTTTGGCAATATCAAAAAAGCTGGTGGAGATGTTAGGCGGTCAAATTGGATTTGAAAGTACGGAAGGCAAAGGATCGACATTTTGGTTTACGGCAGTTTTTAAAAAACAATCCGGTGCCGGCGATAAAAAGGATACTAACAATAATATTTGTGGAAATAGAATTCTTTTAGTTAGCAGTAGTAAAAATACAAATTGTGTTTTCAAAGAATATTTAGAAATGATGGGATGCTATTTTGATGAAGCATTCGATTTAGAACAAATGATGGATAAACTTAATTTCGCCCATGTAAATAATAATCCGTTTAATATTGCCATAATTGATGAGAATATTTTTGGTGTTAATGAAGGAATGGTTGTCCAAAAAATCAAAAATGATCCAAAATTAAAACACACCTATTTAGTTATTTTAATATCTGTCGGCAAGACCAATATATACAGTAAATTGAAAAATATTGGTTTTGATGCCGGTTTAACGAAACCGGTAAAATATTCTATGCTCTATGAAACGATTAAATTATTTGATAAAGAATATACTGCCGATGAAAATATTCATTCGGAGACTAAAAATGTTTATCAGCCTATATTAAAAAGTCAAAATGAAAAACTAAAAATACTTCTTGCTGAAGATGATCCGATAAATCAAAAAGTTGCGGGACACATGTTAAAAAAATTGGGTTGCTCCGTTGAGATAGCCAGAGATGGGGCTGAGGCTCTCAGAATGTTGGAGAAGCATCTTTACGATATTGTATTAATGGATGTTCAAATGCCGAATGTCGATGGTTTTAAGGCGACTAAAATAATCCGTGATCCCCAATCTAACGTAATGAATCATGATGTTCCAATTATTGCGCTTACCGCCCATGCGATGAGTGGCGATCGGGAAAGTTGTCTTGCGGAAGGAATGGATGATTATATATCCAAACCTATTCAACTGCAGGACCTTATTGACGCCATTAAGAGGCAAAGTAAAAAATTGAAAAAGACACCGTCTTCGGAAGATATTGTGTTTGATGAAGCCGATCTATTGGAACGGTTGGATGGTGATGAAGAATTGTGTCGGGAACTTATTGGAATGTTCATTAAGCAAGCTCCGGTTTATATTGAAGATTTAAAACTCTTTTTTAAAGATAATAATATTTCCGACTTTACCCGCCAGGCGCATTCAATAAAGGGAGCATCAGCTAATGTTGGAGCACATAGAATAAAACATTGGGCTGCCAAAGCCGAAGATGCTATGAAGAATAATGATTTTGATAATATTTATTCCTACATTAAAAACATTGAAGACGAATTTGAAAATTTTATAACTACAGCAAGTAATTTTAGTTCGTTAAATGATAATAAGGAATGCAAGGAGGTGTAAAACGAGATCTTTAGTTGTAGATGATGAGCTTATTAGCCGAATGCTTTTACAGAAACTTCTTGCTCCGTTTGGAGAGTGTCATATTGCGGTTAATGGAAAAGAAGCTATTGAAGCTTTTATATTGTCGATAAAAAACAAACAGCCCTATAATCTTATTTGTTTAGATATTATGATGCCTGGTATAGATGGCAAAAAAGTGCTTCAGGCGATACGGGAGATGGAAGCTAAAATTGGCATTTCAACGGCAAATCGGGCCAAAATAATCATGACTACGGCAAAGGACGATTCTGAAAGCGTTATGTTAACTGTTGTTAAGTATAAATGTGATTCTTATATACTTAAACCTATCAATAAGGTAAAACTTATAACCAGGTTAAGAGAAATCGGTTTAATTTAAACTTATCAGATTTTCAAACTAAATATATTCAAGTAGCAATCCAGATCACTTTTAAATAATAAACAATAGTCTAAATTCGGCTGTTTTCGTTTGTTTTCCTGATGAATCGGGATGATTTTTTTATGAATCCATAAAATAAGTAATTTGTGGCTATCTGCGTTTACCTTTGGCAAAAGAAAACGTATTCATCTCAACTAAACCCTGAACTCAGTAAAATTGTAAAAATCGATGAAGTCAATCGCAAATAAAAAAATTCAAAGCTGTCATCGTATGTTAGTATGGTAGTTAGAATATATTTATTTTATGTTGATATTTGAAAAGAGTAAAAGATGTGGAAAGAAGGTGAGCAAGCTTGATGGTTTCGTAAAAAGTC
>DPVY01000194.1 GCA_003527965.1 Fidelibacterota bacterium | reverse complement strand
AACAGATTCAGGCTTCGGGTAAAATATTTTTGAGCAGCCTGGAAATTATTTGTGTAAAATTCAATATTGCCCAATTTGCGTAAAATATTTGCCGTGAACTCTTTGTCTTTTTGACCGGCGTTTTTCAGCACCAGCCGAAGAATTTCCCTTCCGCGCTGAAACTCTCCATGTTTGACAGCCGTCTCGGCAATTTTATAAAGTAATAAATTGTAGGCGGCTTTATCAATACATTTGGCGGCATGATGAATGATAGTATCAAAATCAATGCTGCGCAAAATGACTGTTTTATCGTAGTTCGACAGATCTTCCGGTAACGGCTCTTTTTTCCAGACATTGTTAAGAATTCTTTCCCGTTCCTGCCGGAGCAGTAAAAGTTTACGGTAAAATTCCTTGCCGCAATGTTGTTCTGCCAACTCGAGAATTTCGAATAAAAATTGTTTATTCATATTTTTCTCTCAGCTAAAATTAAAGGTTTCTCTTTTAAAACAGACACCATTTTCTGCTTATATTCCCCATCCATATCGCGTGAAATGGTTGGTCTTGAATGTGACTGTTTTGTTGTCATAATTAATGACAGGCTCGGAATCTACGGGAAACCAATAATTGCCGTCATCCTGGCTAAAATAGATATTTAAGTCGGCAATTGTGGGCTCGTCAATATCCAATTGTGCCCAGGAAAGCGTAATATCGACGTAATCGTTGAAAGTGCCGCTCGGCAAGAATTCGACACAAACAAAGCTGTCCTCGCAGATTACTTCGACCGTAACATAGGTGTTTTCACTGAGAGCGTTAGGCGGAAATGTAACCCAATTGTTGAAAGTGTTTGCACCACCGACGGTTCCACCGTTAGAGGCGACAATGACTTTACCGGCAATGGTTGATTTTTCAAGCGCTTTTAATTTACCGGTGAAGTCGGCTTTGGCCGGTGCCCATTGAATATCATCCACGTGGATACCGATTGACGCAACCGGTTCAGTGGGACTTGACAAAAAGTTTTCGCTACAACCAGTCATAATAAGGGTTGTAAAAAAAACGAAACAGAGACTGAGAATCAAAAATGATTTTCCTTTCATACCATACCTCACTTATGTTAGTTACACATTAAAACATAGCATTTATATATTTACAAATGGCGTACCAATATATAAAAACTTTGTTTATAACAAAAGTAGTTATTATGCAAACAGGCTTATGGCACTATATTAACAGCAACTTATCTATGATGTAAAAAAAATATTATGGTTTATAATTCTGTAAATAAGTCATTAGTGTCAGACCGGGTGATGGTGAATATCACACAATGGTGGGTGATATACCCCAAAATATCCGCTGCCGCAGTCAATTAACAGAAATGTGAGTCTCTTTTAATGACCGGGGAATTTCATGCTTTTTTAAGCGGTATTTTAAAGTTTCCCGGGAGATGTTTAGAATTTTCGCCGCCTCGGTTTTGTTGCCCCCCGTTTGTAAAAGAGCCTTCTGAATTAAAACTTTTTCAAGTTCTTGTAGAGAGAATCCGTCGGCAGGTATCTGTAGGTTGTCGGCGTTATTAAGCAGATCAAGACAGTTGATAGCGTTCCTCTCGGGAATCGTGATGCTTTTGGTGGTCAGCTGATTGCTTTTTTCAAAAAGGACGGCGCGCTCTATCACGTTTTTCAGTTCACGTACATTTCCGGGCCAATTGTGCTTTAGCAAAAGTGTCTTGACGTCTTCACGTAGCGATTTGATATTTTTCTTAAATTCTTTATTGTATATTTTTAGAAAGTGGTCGGCAATTAAGAGAACATCTTCTATCCGTTCTCTTAAAGGCGGGATGTCGATCGTGGCAACGTCTAAGCGGTAGAATAAATCTTCCCTGAACTCGCCCTGAGCAATTTTTTCTTCCAGGTTTCTCGAAGTGGCGGAGATAATTCGGGTGTCAACCTCGATCTCCCTAATACCGCCCACTCGCCGAAAAGTCTTTTTTTCGATAACTTTTAATATCTTGGCTTGTAGTGCAAGCGCCATATCGCCGATTTCATCCAGAAAAAATGTTCCTTTGTGGGCTAATTCAAGCAGACCACGCTTGCGGTGGTTTGCTCCGGTAAAAGCGCCCGCCTCATATCCAAAAAGTTCGGCTTCTAACAGATGTTCATGAAATGCCGAGCAGTTAATTTCAACAAAGGGTTTATCTGAGCGCTTACTGTTGGCGTGAATGGCGCGGGCAACCAGCTCTTTACCGGTGCCGGTTTCACCCCGGATCAGAACGGTTGTTCGGGCGGAACCAGCCAGCTGCTGAATGGTGTTGAAAATTGCCTTGATTGACGAGCTGTTGCCGATTATTTCACCGAATCCGTGAAATTGCTTCTCCTCGTTTTGTAAATAAGCGATGTGGTCATCTTTATATCGCAAATCAAGAATTTTATTAATTATCAGTGAAAGTTCGTCAACATTAAAGGGTTTCTGAATATAATCACTTGCACCCAGCTTCATGGCTTTTATTGCCGAATCGACATCCGTATTGCTGGTTATCATGACAATTGGAATGTGGGCGTACTTGGTTTTTACAATTTTGAGAAATTCAAACCCGCTCATTCCGGGGAGATTAATATCAAGTAAAATAATGTCGGGCTCTTCGGTTTTTATTGCGTGTATGGCAAGTTCCGCCGAAGACAAAGTTGTAATGGAGTGGTTGTCGGCCTCCAAAGATTCCTGCAACAACTCCCGGATTGCCTTATCGTCATCGATAACAAAAATTGAAGCCATTAGAATCCTTTGTTGATCTGCTGTATCGCCCCAATATTATCACTCTTGTGGTTTATATGCAACACATAGAGCAAATTTATCAATTAAAAAGACCCATTTTTGCAATAAATCGACCCTTTTGGGCATTATATGGGAGCCAACAGGCTATTTTTATGGGATAATGCCCGCCCCCGATTCACAGTTGTCGTTCATAATAAAAGATCAGAGTAATCGGCGCTGTAAAAATTTCATTATTTTTCATGGAATCTTATTTATAAACATGTTAAACTTCCATGTTATTTTAACAGATAAAACACACAGGACATATGGAACAAATATATGATGTAATTTTAATTGGCGCCGGATCTGCGGGATTGTTTGCCGCCGACCGATTGGCTGATCATGGTTTGTCGGTCCTGGTAATTGATCGGGGAGACGAGCCGGAAAAGCGCAAAGACATGAATTTTGGAATTGGGGGCGCGGGCACATTTTCCGACGGTAAGTTGAATTTAACTCACCGCATCGGCGGAGATCCCGAAAGTTTTGGTAGAAATCCGGCGGAGGTTGAAAAATATATTGAGATTGTCGACAACATCTTTACTGAAAATGGTGTTGAGGGCGGCTATTCCGGGACTGACGGAAAATTGTTGCAGGATTTAATGCGTGCAGCTCATGCGGTTGGCGTTGATTTTATTTTTGCCAAACAGCGTCATATCGGAACGGACCGCCTGCGCGTTGTTGCCAATCGGTTTTATAAACGACTCTTAAAAAAGGGGGTTTCTTTCCGGGTAAATACCCGTATTCGATCGATTGATTTTAAAGATCAGCGCTATATATTGGCGAGTGAAGATGAAAAATTTCATGCCCGGGCGGTAATCGCCGCACCGGGGCGAGCCGGAGCCTATTGGCTGCGTGAACAGGCAAAAAAACTTGGTATTCAGAATATGTATGGACCTATCGACGTAGGCGTCCGGGTCGAGTTCCCGGAAGACATCTATGCGGAAATCGCGAAAGTGATGTATGACGCCAAATTTCGCCTGTACACCAAATCCTACGATGATCTGGTGCGAACCTTCTGCACAAATCCCAACGGTTACATTGTCAAAGAAGAATTTGACGATTTTGTGCTGGTGAATGGTCACGCCAAGTGGAGTGTGAAGACGAATAACACCAATTTTGCCCTTTTATCAAGGGTTTTATTAACCGATCCCGTCGAGGATACAACTAAATATGGGCGTGATATTGCCCGGTTGGCGACAACAATCGGCGGCGGGAAACCAATTATCCAACGGCTCAGAGATTTTGTTTCCGGGCGCCGTTCCACTTGGGACAGAATCGCCAAATCAGCGATAACTCCAACGTTGTTGGATGTTACTCCGGGAGATATTGCCATGGCTTTTCCCCAGCGAATTGTGACAAATTTGATGGAAGGACTGGACGTTTTAAACAACATCATTCACGGTTTGCAGTCAAACAACACATTGCTCTATGCTCCCGAAATAAAATTCTATGACACAAAATATACAGTTTCTCCGAACCTTGAAACCAATGTGAAGAATTTCTTTGTAGCAGGCGACGCTAGCGGTCACAGTCGCGGAATTATTTATTCCGCCGTAACGGGTATTTTTGCAGCGGAAGGGGTTTTGAATAATTTAGGTAAAGCAAATTAGAGGGAAAGTATCATGTCCGAATTAATTAATGAGCAAAAAACGAAGCGATTGATTGCACTCGATGTATTTCGCGGAGCAACTATTGCGCTTATGATCACGGTTAACAATCCCGGTAGCTGGGGGCATATTTATGCGCCACTGCGTCACGCAAAGTGGTTTGGATGTACTCCCACCGATCTGGTCTTCCCGTTTTTCCTGTTTATTGTAGGTGTTGCCATGTGGCTTTCATTTTCTAAATTTGATCACAAGTTAACTCCGGCGGCGGGCCGGAAAATCCTGAAGCGCACATTGGTGATTTTTCTTATCGGTCTTGTGTTGAATATGCTCCGTCCGGTAGCCGGTTTTGGGGAAATATTCAGCGGCTTGAGAATTGTCGGCGTGCTTCAGCGAATAGCGCTATGCTATGGAATTGCTTCATTACTTGTACTCACTTTGGATAAGAAAAAAGTTGCCTGGACTGCCGGCATCATATTGGTTTTTTACTGGCTGCTTCTCGCTGCAACCGGCGGATTTGAAATGGAGAATACCTTTGTACGGCGTTTTGATTTGTGGCTTTTTGGAGAAAATCATGTATATCACGGTTATGGAATGCCCTTTGATCCCGAGGGAATTCTCAGTACGCTGCCGGCAATCGTGTCTGTAATTATAGGCTATTTTTCCGGAAGTCTGATAACATCGGAAAAGGATCAGAAAAAGGTGGTAAAAAAGCTGCTTGAAAGAGGAGTAATATTTGTGCTGGGCGGATTATTATGGGGTCTCTTTTTCCCCATCGGCAAGCCCATCTGGACCAGTTCTTATGTTCTGTACACGGGTGGCATGGCAATGCTTTGTCTTGGGGTGGCGATCCTATTCATCGATGTCTTGGGATACAAGACATGGACAAAACCACTTGTTGTATTTGGCGCTAATCCCCTGTTTATTTTTGTGTTTTCGGGGTTGGTTGCAAAATCGTTGGTGTTTCTGGTACGCTGGCGTGATGCCGCTGGTCAAATCGTTACTTTAAAAAGCTGGTTATATTTGAATGTCTTTGTTCCTCTCGCCGGTGGTAGCCAAATAGACGGCTCGCTCCTTTTTGCACTTACTCTGATCACGGTGTATTGGTTGATTTGCGATATTTTATACCGGAAGAAAATATTTATTAAGATATAGCGATAATAAAATGCAAGAAAATACCGGTAACAATCATTTCTCTCCTACAGTGGAATCCGTTCGCAACATTATTCAATCGTCACAGACGCGTACTGAAAAATTGATGGCTCTATGTCAATTGTTGAATGAATCTGTACCCTATTATCATTGGGTCGGGTTTTATATTGCAGATCACAGGAAAAAGGAATTGAATTTGGGACCCTTTGTGGGAGATCCAACCGAGCATGTTAAAATACCTTTTGGGCGGGGGGTTTGTGGACAAGCCGCAGAAACACTGGATACGATTGTTGTGCAGAATGTTGGTCTGGAAACCAATTATCTTTCTTGCGGTGTTGATGTAAAATCCGAGATTGTCGTACCGGTTTTCAAAGACGGACGGTTTGTGGCGGAATTGGATATAGATTCACACGCCGAACAGCCTTTTACCGAAAAAGACAAAGCGATGTTGGAGAATCTGTGCCGGCAAATTTCGTCTCTTTTTTGACAAATTTACGGGATGAAACAATTTGGTTTTTTTAGATGTTATACTGGTAATTATTTCGGATATTTACAGCAAGTTTCGTACTGTAAGACCGGAACCCTAAAATACGTAATTTAAAGGAATAGAATGTGAAAAGAAGATTTCGTTTGATAACCGTTCCTGGTATTGTTGTTCTTCTGGTGATTTTGTTGTTGACCCTTTCACCTTTTGGCAAAAAGATAGCTGCATCGGGCAATGATCTTTTTCTGAAAATAAAAGTGCT
>DPVY01000021.1 GCA_003527965.1 Fidelibacterota bacterium | reverse complement strand
AAGCGCTTTGCGTTCTGTTCGATATTACCAACACTGAACAAGCGGGAAAAGTTATTGAAAATACTCCGACAACAACATTTGGCATTCCCTGTATCTATCCGCAAATACCCAACATTCCTCCATATCATAACAACGCTGTTTGGCCCTTTGTGGAAGCCTATTGGACCCGGGCTTCCGCCAAAGTTGGCAACACCAAAAGTGTCGAACATGGTCTGGCTTCCATCATTCGGGCGGCTTCATTGTTTTTAACAAACAAAGAAAATATGGTCGCCGAGACCGGAGATTTCATGGGTACCGAGATCAATTCCGACCGACAGTTATGGAGTGTTGCGGGAAATCTGGCGATGGTTTACAGAATTTTCCTGGGAATGGATTTTCAGCCCGACGCAGTTTTTTTCAAACCTTTTATTCCTCAAAAATATACCGGTATGCGGAGCTTGAAAAATTTCAAATACCGAAAAAGCCTGATTGATATTACAATCGACGGATACGGTGATAACATTAAGTCGTTGAGTTTGGATGGAAAGCTATTGACTGCAAATAAAATCCCGGGTAATATCAGCGGTTATCATAAAATACACATTCAGATGAACAATGAAATTGCGCAGCCGGGCGGCATTAACCTAGTTGAAACAACTTTCTCACCGGAAACTCCTAACCTAACAGTATCGGATTCCCTGTTAGTTTGGAATTCGATCGAAGATGCCAAAATCTACAGAATTATTAAAAATGGTGCTGAAATATCAAAAACCAAAGACACAAGATTTAGAATTCCCCGGTCTGATCACTATTCCGAATACCAGGTAATGGCTGTTGGAAAATCCGGACAACAATCCTTTCTCAGTCAGCCGGTGAGTGTCGTCAGCCGGCAACATACTATTTTGATGGAGGCAAACGGTGAGGATATATCAAATGATTATCCCGGATTCTATGGGTTTGGATACATCCCGATAACTAAACAGAAAAACAAAAATGTTAATTTCCCGGTATATATACCGAGAAGCGGCAAATACGCCCTTGATTTTAGATACAGCAATGGAAACGGACCGATCAATACGAACAATAAATGCGCCGTCCGGTCCCTGTTTCTAAACGGAAGACGGATCGGCGCGGTGGTTTTTCCGCAACGTGGAGACCGGAATTGGACGGATTGGGGATATTCGAATTCGATACCTGTTAATTTGCCTGCCGGAGACCATAAACTAACTTTGGAATTTCAGCGCCCTGATGAAAATATGAATTATGATATTAATGCCGCGCTACTGGATCAAATGCGACTCATTTTACTCGGTTATGAGTAAAGCAGGATAAAACATTTTATTCTCATGTTTATTTCCGTAATTTCCAGCGTAATGATTTTCCAATTTACATGAGATATTAAAGATGAAATCCGGCAAAGACAATCTACCCTTCAGGCGATACAATCGGATCTTATTAGCCTTTGTCATTGCTATTCTCGTTTCACTTTCAATACTCTTGATTACGGTATATGCTCCCGGCATATCCCGGAATAGCGTTAAAAAAATTTATTATGCGGACAATATATCCAGAGCCCATCAGATAGTCATTGATCGATTTAATGAAAAATACCAGGGCAAGATAGAAGTTGTTCCCATTGATTTACCCTTTATCAAGTTTAACACAAATTTAAGAAAAGAACTTCTTGCGAGAACATTACGCAATCGTAATACTTTGATTGACGTGTTTGCTATTGACCAGGTTTGGAATGCCCGTTTTGCCAAGTGGGCTGAACCCCTGACGCCCTATTTCCCGGCAAAGACCATAGAAATAATATTGCCGAAAGTCCTGGCTAATTCCTATTCAAATAATTCAATCATCAGTATTCCGCTGCACGTTGATGTTGGTGTTATGTATTATCGCCGCGATCTTGTAAAGAATTTAGATGAGACCGGGGAGCTGGAATCAATTTTAAAAAACTCAATTACATGGGATGATTTCTTTCGACTAAATCGTTGCTTCAACAAGCCTCACAATTTTTATTCTTTCCAGGGCTATAATTATGAAGGGCTCATCGTCAATTTTATGGAAATACTCGGTCCGGAAGAATCCAATGCAATTTTTGACATGGACTCTTTGAAAATCAATCTTCAACTGGCCAAAAAAGGAACGGCATTTATCCAGGATCTTATTGAAAAGCACAAACTCGCCCCCTTTGAAGTTACGACATTCAATGAAGATCGCTGTTACGAGCATGCTTTAAACAACAATATTCCCTTTTTCAGAGGATGGCCTTCATTCTATAAAACCCTGGAAAACAGGCCCGAAAAAAAACTGATCGGTATTGCAGCAATACCCCATTTTAAAGATCAGCCTTCGGCTTCAGTCCTGGGAGGCTGGTGCCTGATGATCTCCAAACACTCCAAAGCCAAAAAAGAAGCCGCCGTGTTCATAGAATACATGATTTCTCCCGAGACCCAGAAAATCATGCTCAAAGAGGGCGGGTTTTTACCTGTTGTAGAAGCTTTATACGGCGACCCGGATATACTGCAAGAAATGACTTACCTGTCCTATTTAAAACAGCTGGTTGATAATGGCTTTTATCGTCCGAATGCC
>DPVY01000335.1 GCA_003527965.1 Fidelibacterota bacterium | reverse complement strand
TTTTTCGTCCATTCATTGAATGTGATTAAATGCTTGCCTCTAAGTAAGGTCTGAGACATAGATTACTCCTTTTCTTTTAACTTAACCGCGGAGTACGCTGAGAACGCGGAGTTTGTTCTAAATAATTGTTTAAACAGTACCTCTTGTATAAGTGAAAGTTTAAAAATACCAACCAATTCATATCTTACCGCTATCATTCAACTCATTATTTCCATATTTAATATTCTCTGCGCTCCCTGCGGTAAAACATTTCTTTTAACTTAACCGCTGTGAAGGGTCTTTATTTATCTTACCGCGGAGTTTGTTCTTTATAATTGTTAACAATTCGTTTAAGTCCATCTTTTAGAATAGGCACATTGAAATTAATCAACGAACCTACTTGTAAATTAGATATTTTCAGATAGTTCAGAAGCTGGGCTCGATCTATATTTGATAGATTGCTTACAGCTTTACATTCGACAACCAATTGATTGTCAATTAAAAAATCGCAGCGAAATCCTTTTTCAATCACGATGTCAGCGTAATGTACCGGTAACGTTTTTTCTTTTTCAAAATGAATGTTTGCCTGTTTTAATTCGTAGGCTAACGCTGCCTGATACACTGACTCTAAAAATCCGGGACCAAGATTCCGGTGAACCTTTATTGCTAATCCGATTACATCCTCAGTCAATTGATTAACATCTTTAGACATATATTTTCTCTGCGTCCTCAGCGATCTCCGCGGTTAATGTCCCAAAATCCATGGCAGCAGCGCATAAAACGCCGTCGCTTTTTCGAGATGCTCTACCGGTACCTTTTCATTAGGCGCATGAGCATAGACCTCGTTCCCCGGACCGAAACCGATGCAGGGAATCCCATGCCGACCGCAAATTGAAACGCCATTTGTTGAAAACGTCCACTTATCCACTCGCGGTGATTCACCAAACAGTTGCCGATGGGTTTCTAACCCCGCCTGCACCAGCGGATGATCTCCCTCAATTTTCCAGGTCGGAAAATATTTCTCGATTTTATACACCGTACCTGTGTAGCTCGGACGGTCGTATTCCGGAACTTCAATCGTTACATCACTACCACATATTTCTTTCAATTCACCAACGGCACTTTCCCCGGTTTCGCCCCAGGTCAGCCGGCGGTCAATATGCATCCGCGCCTGATCGGGAATCGCACAGAGTGATGGCGATACCGTTCTAAAAAGCGTTGGCGTAATCGTGCCTTTGCCCAGAAACTCGTCGGTTTTCAGATTCTCATTTAACTCTTCGATTCCCAATGCGACGCGCGCACCGGAATAGATCACGTTTTTGCCGCGTTCCGGCGCTGAACCGTGCGCCGAAAGCCCTTTGAAATAGAGTTCCACCTCCATGCGTCCGCGGTGACCGCGGTAGAGCCCCAAATTGGTCGGCTCGGTGATAACGACGAAATCGGGAACAAGTTTTTCCTCGTTGATCAGATATTCCCAGCACATGCCGTCGCAATCCTCTTCCATCACAGTGAAGGTAAAATAAACGCTATATTTACCACCGTATTCCATTTCAGTCAGAATGCGCGCCGCAGTGATCATCGACGCCGCGCCGCCTTCCTGGTCAACAGTTCCCCGACCGTGAACATAACCGTCTTTGATTAATCCGGAAAACGGGGATGTTGCCCACTGAGACTCGTCACCGGTATCCACGGTATCGATGTGGGCATCAATCGCCAGAATTTTCGGTCCTTTGCCAACCCGGGCAATCAGGTTGCCGAGACCGTCAATCCGAACATCCTTCACGCCGGCATTTTCCAGTAACTCTTTGATTTTCAGAACAACCTGTTTCTCATCACAACTCACGGACGGAATTTTCACCATTTCCGAAAGGCATTCGGCGGTGTAGTCTCTGTATTCCTTGGCTTTTTCTCGAATCAGTTTGGTGATTTCCATATTATCCTCGGTTCTCTAAAATAATTTTTTCCACTTTTCCTTTTGACTTTCTGCAAGTCCTTCTACCCACCTTTTCTCTGACCTTATCTCAGAACCAATTGCGAATACTCATCCGGTGTAAATATTTTCCGGGTAGTATCTGGGTATTTACTGGTCATCAGAAATGATCTCCCAATATCCACCTTTATCGGGACCGATTCTTTTAAGGAGACCTTTTTGTTTTAGTTTATTTAAATGTTTTTGAACCGCTGAAGGATTTATTTTAAGTTTATCAGACAATGTTTTCCTCGTTATTTTTTGATTCTCCTTAATTAATTCTAATATTTCTACTTGTCGTTCAGATAATTCCGACCACCCTTTCTGACCACCCCTTTCCGACCACCCTTTCTTTTACCTTATCACCGACTTTTTTATCTATTTTCTTATTCCAAAAAGTAATCTTAAACTGCGATAATTCTTCTTTAAATTCCGGAACGATATTTTCATATTGCCTACAGGATTCGATGATATTAGAAAAACCTCGTCCCCATTGCTCAATAATCTTTAGTTCGGAAAAAATTCTGCCGATAGTAAGATTTGATGGTTTCGTAAAAAGT
>DPVY01000052.1 GCA_003527965.1 Fidelibacterota bacterium | reverse complement strand
TGCTCCGATAGGAGTCCCTGGTGGGAAAGAATATCTTCTGGGTTCTCATCGGAGATTCTTCTTCTCCCGACAGGTCGGGATCATCAGAATGACACATATGATCACTTTTCACGAAACCATCTCTATAGTGGTTTATCGGAATAGTTAAGATTGAGTATTGGAGCAATGCAGAATCTGATCCCTTTATTTCCCAATTTCCAGTTTCAAATCACCAATCTGTCTTTCAGGTTCAATTATACCGTGATTTTACATTATCGATTTAATATCTGACATTATGACTATTTAAATAATTTGGCATGATATTCGTAACTTCCCGATACGCTTTTCAATAACTACAGGAATAATAATATAAGGAGTCACCTAATGGCAGAGAGTTCAGTCAATTCAAAAAAAACCTACAAGTTTAAAGCGGAACTCAATCAGTTGCTTCACCTGATTGTACATTCGCTGTATACCCATCCCGAAGTTTTTCTGCGGGAATTAATATCAAACGCTTCCGATGCATTAAATAAAATCCGTTTTATGCAACTAACGCATCAGGATTTAGCCGATCCGGATGCAGAATTGAAAATCAAAATTAGCCTTGATCCTAAAAAACAGCTTTTTACAATAGAAGATAGCGGTATCGGAATGACCCGGGATGAACTAATTAATAATATCGGTACAGTGGCAAATTCCGGTACATTAAAGTTTTTAGAAGAAATTCAAAAGAACGGTAAAACCCAGAAAAGCGATTTGATCGGACAATTTGGCGTCGGATTCTATTCGGTATTTATGGTAACCGATGAGGTTATAGTAGAAACCCGGCATGCCGATCCCGACTCAAAAGGTTATCGCTGGATATCAAACGGCAAAGGATCTTTTACAATCGAAGAGATCGACCGAAAAAAACGGGGAACCTCAATTAGTTTTCGACTTAAGGATGATTACAAGGAGTTCAGTGAAACTTACCGGGTGAAATCAATTGTTAAAAAATATTCCAATTTTGTTGATTTTCCGATTGAGATAGACAAAGAAAAAGTGAACTCCGTTGGTGCATTGTGGCGGCTGTCAAAAGATGAATTGAAAGAGGCTGAATTAAATGAATTCTACAAGTTTGTTGCCAATGATTTCGAGCCGCCGCTTGGACATTTACATCTTTCTATTGAAGGAGCGGTTAATTTTAAGGCTTTAATATTTGTGCCTCAAAAAGCGCCTTTGAATCTTTTTTATGATATGGAGAATAAGGGAATTCATCTATATGCGAACCGCATTTATATTCAGGATGACGCTAAAGAACTTTTTCCTGAATATTTAAAGTTTTTACGGGGAGTGGTCGATACGGAAGATTTGCCTTTGAATATTTCCCGTGAGGTAACTCAACATAGCCCGGTTATGGCAAAGATCAAATCCATTCTAACAACCCGGGTGTTAAGTATGTTGGAAGATTGGGCGAAAAATGATGCCGGGAAATATGAAAAATTCTATAAGAACTTTGGTCCGCTATTTAAGACCGGCATCAACAGCGACTTCGCTAATCGGGATAAAATTATAAAATTGCTTCGTTTTGAATCAACTGCAAAACCCAAAGGAGAGATAGTTTCACTCGACGATTATGTATCCCGAATGAAGGAGAGCCAGAATGAAATTTATTATCTGTCCGGGAAAAACAGGGATATCCTCGAAAAAAATCCAAATCTTGAATATTTCAGGAAAAATGATATTGAAGTATTACTGTTAACGGATCCGGTTGACGTTTTCATAGTACCTTCTATTAATGAATATGAAAAAAAATCGCTAAAATCGATAGAAAAAGCGGACATTAATCTCGAAGAAGAAAAAAAAGATAAAGACGATACATCTGAAAATGAGTCACTCAATAATACGATGGTAGAATCATTGATTGCCGTTTTTAAAGAAACTCTTGGTGAAAAAGTGGAAGACGTAACAACCTCGAAAAGATTAGTAAATTCACCTGTGACTCTGGTGGTCGGCAAAGAAGGACTTGATCCACAGCTGGAACGTATGATGAAAATGATGAACCAGGAAGTAACTCCTCAAAAGAAAATACTCGAAATCAATCCACGGCACCAATTGATTAAGAATCTTTCAAGGCTCAATATTGGCAACAGTCACGATCCTATCTTGCGGGAATCAATCCTTCAATTATATGAATCCGCCTTATTAATTGATGGTAACCTGGCAAATCCGACCGAATTTATTCAAAGGATGACCAATTTAATGGAAAAAGCGACAAAATAATTCACTTTTCATTTTCCATTTTTCTAAATACCTTCAAGGTAATTATTACTGAGAAGGTATTTGGTTTTTTTAAATTATATTTGCAACTAAGACAGATCATTTGAGTTAAATTAAAGTTGCATTGCAGGAACTGGCAAGGGAGGAAATTTGTTTGTTGACTGGGCTAAAATATTTGTAAAATCCGGCCATGGTGGCGCCGGTGCTGTCGCTTTCAGACGGGAAAAGCATGTTCCCAAGGGCGGTCCAAGCGGGGGTGACGGTGGTCGGGGAGGAGACGTCATCGTTAAAGTCGATAAAAATTTATACACCCTGCAGGATGTGAAATATCACAAATCCTATAAATCTAAAAATGGCGGTCCCGGGCAGGGCAGTAATAAAAAGGGTTTAAATGCCGGATCAATTGTGATCAAAGTTCCTCAGGGTACGGTTATATCTGACGAAGATACCGGCGTCGTCATTGCAGATTTGACTGGTGAAAACGATTCTGTTGTTGTCGCTAAGGGCGGAAAAGGTGGTCGCGGGAATGCCACATTTGCCACGTCAACAAACCGGGCTCCGCGCTATGCCGAACCGGGTATTCCGGGCGAGGAGAAAAATTTAATCTTTGAGCTGAAAGTTATTTCTGACGTCGGACTCGTCGGTTTTCCAAATGCCGGAAAATCAACATTAATTTCAAAAATATCGGCAGCTAAACCTAAAATTGCCGATTATCCGTTCACAACCCTGACGCCGAATTTGGGAATTGTTAAATACGGCACTTTTCGTAGCTTCACAATAGCGGATATTCCGGGACTCATAGAGGGCGCCCATCAGGGTAAGGGATTGGGCTATCGTTTTTTGCGGCATCTGGAACGAACCAGGCTGCTCGTATTTCTTGTCGAAATCACCGCCGAAAATATTTTAGAGCAATACAATACTCTAAATTCCGAACTGAATAAATATCTTGATATATTTCAGTCTAAACCCCGGTTACTTGTACTGACCAAATCAGATCTTGAACCGGAAATCAAATTACCGGAGATTCCCGGTTTTCAAGAATCCGATGTAATCGCAATTTCCGCTGTCAACGGCTATGGATTGGAGCAATTGGTCGATAAAATCGTCAAAATATTAGAAAGCCATGAATAACCAGCAGATAGCATTAAAACTAATGTCCGTACCGGGGTTAGGTCCCCGAAGAATCCTGAACATTTGGCGTAAATTTAAAGAAATTGACCAGGTATTTCACGCCAGCATTGAGGAAATATGCTCAGTTCCGGGTATTGATGCCCGAATCGCCCGATGTATCAAATCGACAGACAATGAAGACTTCATTGCGTCGCAGTTAAAGATTCTTTCTAACAGCCCATTCCAAATGACAACCCTGTTTGATCAGTCCTATCCGCCGCAATTAAAAAATATATATGATCCGCCTGTTATACTTTACCATCATGGTGATTTTAGCGACCGGGATCATGACGCCGTTGCTATTGTCGGAACCCGTAAACCGACATCTTACGGTAAATCGTTAGCAGAAGAACTCGTTAAAGGCTTAGTTGGGCAAGGGATCACGATTGTCAGCGGTTTTGCCCGTGGAATTGACTCGGCAGCCCATAAATCCGCGCTGTTGAATGACGGACGTACAATTGCAGTGCTCGGTAATGGGATTGACCGGGTTTATCCGCCCGAAAACAGGGAACTGCGATCGCAAATCGTTGCAAACGGAGTCTACTGTTCGGAATTTCCCTTTGGGACAAAACCCGATGCAACGAATTTTCCGCGGAGGAATCGAATTATTTCCGGCTTAAGTTTAGGAGTGGTTGTTGTAGAGGCAGGACAAAAAAGTGGCGCAATTCTAACCGCTTATTATGCCAATGATCAAAACCGGGAAGTATTTGCGCTGCCCGGCAGAGTGGACGATTTGAAAAGTCAGGGGACAAATCAACTCATTCAGAAAGGGGCAAAATTAATCACCGGTGTTGATGACATTCTTGAAGAAATTGATCGTATCCGTAAATTCCCGGTAAAATCGCGACAATTACAGATTGAGTTTAAGCTGGAAGGAGAGGAAAAGGCTGTATACGATGTACTCTCAAACGAGCCCATAGATATCGATTCGCTGGCGGAAAAATTAAAAAAGTCACCCTATGAAGTGCTGCCCACATTATTGACCCTTGAATTAAAAGGAGCTATTCGACAGTTAGCCGGTAAGATGTTTATCAGAGTTACATAGTTGAGATTTATATGAGAAGAATATTAGATTTTGGGATTATTATCGCTTTGATTGCAATGCCGCTGCTGGTTTTTTCAGAAAATGAGAATCAGCATGCTCCGGTAAGGATATATAATCTTGAAGATTGGGTCAGTTTTAAGAACTGTAACTACCCGACCAGTTTGAGCGTCGGCAATGAATATGTCTATTATGGAACGAATGGCGGTGTGATTCCCTTTCACCGGTATGGGCGTTACTGGCATGATCCCTATACCGTCAGTGATTATATGGCAGATGATTTTATCACGGCAGTGTTGTTTGATCCAACAACCAGCTATATCTGGGCGGCTAACGAGGAGGGTATCAGCTATTTAACGCCTTCTTCGGAAAATTGGGAAAATATATCAAAGCGCAGATTAGGAATTCCTGATTCCGAATCGATTATCCGATTAGGTCGTGATATGACTTATATCTGGCTACAGACTTCGGACGGCGCTTTAAAATCACTGGATAAATATCTCGGATTTTATCGTGGTTCTGCAGATAATCAATCGGATTTGATCAAATGGGCGCCAAGCCGCCTGGATCCTTTACCCTCATTACATAAATATTTTATTAATCAACCTTACCGATTTGAACATGACGGCTTAATCTATGATGATAATTTCCGCAGTTTTCCCATCAGTATTATTTTTACCGATACTAACCTCGATCTATACGGCGGAGTTTGGGGGCTTGGTCCTGTAACAGGTGATGTAAACATAAAAACAATGATCGTACATCCGATAGGACCCCTGCAAAACAGTATCAGCGCTTTAACTTTGGCAAATAATAAAATCTGGATGGGGAGTTATTCTGATCAGATAGCTTCTGATTTTGACAGGGCGGGAGTTTCCGGAATGGATTTAAAGACCGGTAATTGGGAATATTATGAGACCGGCATTATTCCGGAACTTGCGACGCCAAATATTAATGATATGGCATTTGGACGGAACACACTTTGGATTGGTACAGACCAGGGCTTAACAATCTTTAATACTCAAAATAATCGCTGGAAACGATATTCCATGACAAAAGGACTGCAGGACGAAATTATCTGGTCGATAGCCCTTGAGGACACCGTCGCGTGGATCGGAACTCGTTTGGGTTTGAATAAAATATCGCTGCCGGCTTTTAAAATAAAACGGATGTATTTGAATCGTGACAGGATGAAATTAAAAATATTTAAAATTTTAGTTACCCAAAAATATATATGGGTAGGAACGGATAACGGACTATATTCCATTGACAAATTTAATCATAATGTCGAACATTATGACATGTTCGGAGAAAAAACAGATATAGATGATCCCGTGGCAGCAGATTTCATTGCCATTGCTTCCAATGATTCCATTTCCGTCTTTAGCCGCTTTGAAGGATTGCTGTTATACGAACACGATACGGGTCAATTTAAAGTTATTCCGCAAGTGTTTAACATGGCGAATCTGTATATCTATGATATGGCTTTAGATGGCGATTACCTATGGGTTGCCACAAATGATGGCGCCTATCTGGTTCGTCTTGCGGATTATTACACGGAACACTACACCGAGTCAGATGGATTGGCAGGCAACCTCGTCTATAAAATACAAATTGCCGGTGAAGATGTCTGGTTTGGTACAAATCGCGGGCTCACACGCTATAAATGGAGACGGTATGCGAATTAATTCTATACTTATATTTTTTACTGCAATCATGCTGGCTTTTCAGCCTGTTTCAGGGAAGAATGAATCACGGGTCAAGTATAACGAAAAATCGGATATTCCGGTTTTCTATTACGATGTAATTGCTTATCCAATCGAAACAAGAGATTCGGTAAGGCTGGAAGTGACTATTAAAGTTCCTTTTGATGCCGTACAATTTATTAAAAAAGGGCGCATATTCGTCGCAAAGTATGAAATATCAATCATGTTGTTTGACAAAGATGAAGCGAAAGTTGCCTCAAAAATCTGGCGACAGGAATTATCGACCGAATCCTTTGAAGAGACAAATTCACAAGAATTATTTGATGTCAATAAAGTTGTTTTTAAGGTGTTGCCTAATAAACTATTTTTGACGATCGGAGTTCTTGATCTCGATACGAAAAAAAGCAGCTTCAGAAAAAAGACAATTGATGCCAGTGACTTTTACCGCAAAGGGATAACTCTGAGTAATATCCGCATTATCGAACAGGAATTTCAGACTAAAGAGGGTGAAACCGAAGATATTGAGTCGGTAGAAGGAACTATAACTAATTCTAAACTGGAATTTCAGGCCTCTTTTGATGTTTTATCGGATGGTGGAAAGGGCAAAATTGATTATTCTATTAAAGATATGAAAAATGCCGTGCTTTTTTCCGAATCTTTAAATGACAGTTTTAAGCAGGGGGTGTCCAAAAGAAAGCTGACTATCAATAGATCAGACCTTGGATTTTCAAAATACCGTCTTGAAATTACAGTAACGATCGGTGAAGAAAAAGTTTCAAATGAATGTGTATTTCAACTGCGCTGGTTAGGCATGTCAAAACTGATTGACAACCTTGATAATGCCATCGAACAGTTGCGCTATATTGCCAGTTCCAAAGAGATCAAAGCTATGCAAAAGGCAAAGCCGGAAGAAAAGAAAGATAAATTTGTAAATTTCTGGAAAAGCCGTGACCCGACACCCGGTACAAATGAAAATGAAATAATGAACGAATATTATAAAAGAGTTATGTATTCCAATGAACATTTTTCCGGATTTTTAGAAGGGTGGAAGACCGATATGGGAATGGTATTTATCCTTTTTGGTCCGCCCAGCGATATCGAACGACACCCCTTCGAAATTCAATCCAAGCCCTATGAAATCTGGTATTATTACGAGGTCAACCGGACCTTTGTTTTTGTAGATCAATCGGGTTTTGGAGATTATCGTCTTTTAACACCCTATTATGAAAATATTTACGAACGCTATTAAACAGGATTAGCAATGCAACCGAATCGTATCGCAATTATTGAAGGAGACGGGATCGGACCCGATTTGATTGCCCAGGTTGATAAAGTTGCAAACCTGTTGAATTCGAAATATAATTCCGGCATTGAAATCACCAGGTTTCCCTATGGAGCCGATTATTATATTAAGACGGGAATATCACTTCCGGCGGAATTTGTTGAACATCTTTCGAAAAATTATGATGTTATTTTGCTGGGCCCCCTGGGAGATCCGAGAATTCCCGATATGAAAAATGCTAAAGATATTATTCTGGGCTTCAGGCATCAATTGAATTTATCCATGAACATCCATCCTGTAAAATTATACAGAAGCTGGCTTTCATCGGTAAAAGATACTGAAATGAAAAAAACAGATTTTCTTATTATCCGGGAAAATATAGAGGGCTATACGGCACTGTCAGAAAATTTTATCAATAGAGGCAAAGATACAGAATTAGTCCTGCGTTCCAATATTTTTACACGGAAAAATATGGAGCAGTTCACTCGAGGGTCATTTAAGTACGTAAAAAAGCAGGGGCGAGAGCGAATCTGTTTTATTGATCGCAGTGCGCTATTTTCTGTAAGTCACCAACTCTGGCAATCCGTTATTGACGAAGTTTCCTCAGAATATCCGAATATTTCGGTTAATTATATGCAGATCAATACTGCAATTAATGAGCTGATAAATAAGTCTGATGAATTCGATGTAATAGTTACTCCAAACGATTGTGGAGATGTATTATCGACGCTCTCGACGGCAATTACAGGCGGGTTTGGGCTATTCTTTTCCATTGAAGTGAATCCCGACCTCATTTCTTTTTACCGGATAATGCAAAGCGCATCACCTAAATTAGCAGGCCACAATACGGCAAATCCTTTAAGCGCTATTATAGCCTTTCGGTTTATTCTGAATGAATTATCATTATTGGCTGAAGCGGAAGTATTGGCGCAGGCTATCCAGAATAATTTTGAAAATCATTGGGTGACCATCGATCTTGGCGGGATCATGGGGACCGAAGAGGTTGGTGATTATATCTGTGATTTTATTTCCCGCGCAGTTTAATTTGAGTGTTATAGAAATATTCAGATTAATTCCGGAATCCACGCTTTACAAGGTTCTCATAAAATAATCGACAATATATTTCAGATCCAAATCGCCGGGAGAATCAATTATAAGATTGCAACGCTAAAATGTGAGGGCTTACGAGAGCGAATAAAAAAAGGCAGTCCGAAAGATCCGGGCTGCCTTTAAAGTGTGTTTGCTATCAAATATTAGTACATATTTTCTCTGTTGTCGATGATAGAGACCTTTTTCTGCATCTCGGTAACCCAGGAATTGTAATAGCTGGCCTTGGCCCGCTTGCGCAAACGGTCGCGGATCAACTCTTTTTCAACCCGATAATCATCTTCCTGAATGTCGCCAACATCGATTAGTTTAATTATAACATACTGGTTGCCTGTTTTGACGGGTTGGGAAATTCCGCCTTCATCAAGAGCCAGGATGGTGCCGATAAGAGCGTCAGAACGGCTCAGCCCTTTCAATGGATTGCTCAATAACACTTTTTCATGTTTTTCGAATTTAATGTCGGAATTTGATTCTGCACCGATAATTAGCGACTGATCCTCACTAATCTGTTCCCGTACTTTTCTGGCGATCTCACCCAGTTTGGCAGAACGTTTTTCAGTAAGAATCGCTGAACGAATCATATCCGAAACTTCATCAATTTTCTTATAGTACTCGGGATTGACTTTAGAAAGTTTAAATATAACATGTCCATTTTCAGTGCTTAGCAATTCTGAAAGTGTGCCAATCGGATTATCGGCGAAAGCGAATCTAATCGCTTTTGAGAATGTGCCCAGATTGGCAATGTACCGGCTATCCTTTTTGATTTCGCCGGTATTTTTAATTACTACGTTGTGGCTGTCCGCGGCAGCCTCAAATCCGAAGTCATTGGCGTCGAATTCGAACAAATTAGCCTTGGAACGGATATTTCCCAGCGTCTCCGGACCGGGTTTTATTTTCAGAAGAATGTGGCGGGCTTTTACCTGCTCCTGATTACTCTGAGTGCGTTTATCTTCGACCTTAATAATATGATACCCAAAACGGGTGAGTACAGGTTCGGAAACCTGACCCTTTTTCAGAGAAAATGCGGCTATACTGAATGGCGCGACCATCTGGTTGCGGTCAAACCAACCGAGATCGCCGCCGCTGTTTTTACCACTCGGGTCTTCCGTATATTCAGTTGCGACGGTTTCAAAGGACTCGCCGGATTCAATACGTTGTTTAAGATCCATTGCAAGTTCGTACTGTGTTAAAGTATCGGCAGGCGTTGGTTTCAATTCAAAATAGACATAGTCCATTTCGCGGGTTTCGGGTACGAAATAGTCCTTTTTATGGTTTTTATAATAATTGCTTAATTCCGAGTCAGAGATATCGAAGGAATCCGATGCAACTATCGAATAGGGAAAAAAGAGTGTTTCAAGGGTAAACGGAACCTTCGTTTTAATATATTCGTTATGTACTTCGCCATCGGTAATAACGGGTAGACTTTCGATCAGGTTATGAACTTTTTCAAAAGGTAAATATCCTCTTAAATACTGCTCCACACCGGCCCATTCATTACCTTGAGGATTTGTCAGAGCCTGAAAATATTTGTTTTGATCAAACTTACCGTCGGTTAGAAAAACTTCCTGATTCATCAGAAAGTTCAGTGGATAGTTCATCAGGTATTCATAAACTTCCCAATCCGTAGCTTCGAGCCCCAATCTTTTGATTTCTCTTTGGATCAGGGTCTCATTGATAAAGGATTGCCAAACCTGATCTGAAACTCGTTGGATGAGATCATCGTTGATGTCCTGACCACTATCCCGGTAACGGTCTAATTCGCTCTGGAGCAGACGGGTATATTGCATACCGTCGAGCTCTTTACCGTTTACTATTCCGGCTTTGCCTTGTAATTTCTTTTCTTTGGAAAACAGATCCAGAATATTAGCGCCGCCGACTAATCCGCCGATAGTCATACTCAGGATAAACAGGATTAACAGCGCCCATAAAATGATGTGCGTGTTGTCTCTCATTCGTTTCATGATTGCCATAACTGTATTCAACCTCCTAATTTGTAAATGTTCCGCCTCTTAGCGGACATTAAATATAAACATATTTAAATGTTCAGGCAAACGCAAAGTGATGTAGCTTTGTCTAATGTAGTTTGGTAATGATAAACATCTTTTTTAAATGTAAAAAATCTTTATGCAACGAATTTCCCGGATTGCGTCCATATTTATGGATATTATGAAATATTTTGAATAATATTGGTTCAGTTTGGAATGGGGAGAAAATATGAGTGATTTTAACTATGATCTGATTGTTATTGGTGCCGGTCCCGGCGGATATGTCGCTGCCATACGGGCAGCACAGTTAGGCTTAAAAGCAGCTGTAGTAGAAAAGGATACTCCCGGTGGCGTTTGCCTGAATTGGGGATGTATTCCGTCAAAATCTCTGATCAGTCAGGCGCAGAAATTTTCCTATATCGGTGATCTGAAAAAGATGGGCGTTCAGGTTGATATAACAGGTTTCAATTATGCTAATGTTCATAAAAAATCCCGGATTGCAGCCGCTAAATTGTCTAAAGGCGTCGAATATTTACTAAAAAAAAATGAAATAGAGCTGATTAGAGGTACTGCTGAAATCGAAGATAGTCATACTGTTGTTATAGACAATGATAAATATATAACGGCTAAAAATATTCTCATCGCTACTGGTTCCCGCTCGAAAGATATTAAGGGTTTTGAGTTCGATGAAATTGATATCCTGTCGTCCACGGGGGCTTTGAATCTTGAACAATTGCCGGTAAGTATTCTGATCCTGGGCGCCGGAGCGATTGGGGTAGAATTTGCCTATGTCTTAAATTCTTTCGGTGTTGAGGTTCACTTAGTCGAAATGATGGATCAAATTCTGCCTCTCGAAGATAATGAAACCGCCGAAGTTGTGGCGAAATCTTTCAAGCGTAAAAAGATCAAAATGTATACGTCAACGATTGCCGAGCGATATGAAAAAGATAATGACAGGTATACGGTCTTTTTGAAACGAGGTGAAAACGAAAGTAATGTGACCGTCGATAAAATTCTTGTTGCTGTTGGACGCACTCCTAATTCTGAGAATCTCGGGCTGGAAAAATTAGGGATTGAAAGAGAACGGGGATTTATCAAGGTTGGTGATTATTATCAGACCGGCGTTCCATCCATTTACGCAATTGGTGATGTGATCAATTCGCCGCTTCTGGCGCATATCGCCTCTAAAGAGGGCGAAATAGCCGTTGAATATATGGCGGGGCACAGCACGGAAACGAAAATTGATCCCATGCTGATCCACGGCGCCACTTATTGTGAACCTCAGGAGGCAAGTTTTGGATTAACCGAAAAGAAATCCGCCGAACGGGGTATTCCTTATAAAAAATACGTCTTCCCCTATCGCGGCGCCGGAAAATCGGTAGCCGTTGATGAGTCTGATGGTCTGGTGAAGATTATTTATAATAGCGAAACAAAGGAGATCCTCGGCGCCCATATTGTTGGTAAGGATGCCACGGAATTGATTCATGAAATCCTGTTGGCAAAGAAAGCGAATTTATTACCGAAAGATATTGCAGCAACCATTCATGCGCATCCGACCCTGGCCGAGGCCGTGATGGAAGCTGCCCGCGGCGTGGAAGGCTGGGCGATTCACGCATAAAAATTAAATCGGGTTATCAATGAAATAGCGCCATAAAAAAGCAATCCGGCAATTGAGTGTTTAGTTTTTAATGCGCTACTGAAAGGTTTAAAATATGGGAAAAAACATGACAATACTGGTAACCGGCGGGGCCGGATATATCGGTAGCCACACCTGCCTTGAATTATTGAACGAAGACTTTGAAGTCGTTGTCGTCGATAACCTGTCCAACAGCAGTCAAGAATCTTTAAGACGTGTTCAGAAAATAACGGGAAAAACGCTGGCGTTTCACAAAATAGACTTACTGGATAAAGCCGCGTTGGAGGAATTATTTTTACAATATCGATTTGATGCGGTCATCCATTTTGCAGGGCTAAAAGCGGTTGGTGAATCGGTAACTATTCCATTGCGCTACTATCATAACAATATTACCGGAAGTATCAATCTCTGCGAACTCATGGCTAAATATAATGTGAAGAATATTGTATTTAGCTCATCGGCAACGGTCTACGGCGATCCCCACGCCGTTCCAATCACGGAAGATTTTCCCATATCTGCTACAAACCCCTACGGCAAAACAAAATTATTTATTGAAGAAATATTGAAGGATCTATATAAATCCGATAATAAATGGAATATCACGCTTTTGCGTTATTTCAATCCGATAGGCGCCCATGAGAGTGGGGAGATAGGAGAAGATCCAAAAGGCATTCCTAACAATCTGTTGCCCTTTATCAGCCAGGTTGCGGTGGGGAAATTAGAAGAATTGTTGGTTTTCGGGAATGATTACCCAACTCCCGATGGAACCGGCGTCAGGGATTATATCCATGTGGTGGATTTGGCGCTTGGTCATATAAAAGCGCTTGAAAAATTGATCGGGCAGACTGGGATACATATTTATAATCTTGGTACGGGTCGGGGATATAGTGTGCTTAACGTGATTACCGCTTTTGAAAAAGCCTCCGGGCGGAAAATCAATTACCGAATCGTTGATCGGCGTGCAGGTGATATCGCCGAATGTTATGCCAATCCCTCAAAAGCGGAAAAAGAACTGGGCTGGAAAGCAACAAGAGGAATTAACGAGATGTGTTCCGACTCATGGCGTTGGCAGTCGCGGAATCCGGATGGATTTGATACTTAATTTGCGGTTATTGAGATGATAAGCAAATTTTCTGTCGGCCGCGAATAAGCCGGAGTAACGATCTGTACCGGCGGCTCGCAAGAGACGTTGTTACTCGGTATGGAATTTAATCACCCGGATAATAGCGTCATTGCAGACCGGGCAAAAATCAACCAAACTTTTTGAGAACATCCGGCAATCGAGAAAAGGTCGATAAAGTCCTTCCGATGAATATCCCGAACCTTCAAAAGCGCCGACCTTTTCCCAATATTTCTGCTTTTGCAACAGGTCTTTTCGAGCATTGTTGTCTTTATAAGGGATTTTATCAAATAATTCTTTTTCCCAGGGGGTTGGAATCGGAGTTTCCGGGTCAACGAACTGTTTCCATTTCAAGGTGTTTTTAGCGGTATTGGGAGTGATGTTGGGTTCCCAGGGCTCTG
>DPVY01000279.1 GCA_003527965.1 Fidelibacterota bacterium | reverse complement strand
GTCTTCTTATTCTGCTGAACCGAGCGGTTTTCGCTTTCAATCTGGCTTTTCAGGGTTTCCACTTCCAACAACAGATTTTCCAATTTAACCTGGTCGGTTCCCATCAGGTCACGGGCGCGTTGAATTACGGAATCATCCAGTCCCATCCTCTTGGCTATTTCCAGGGCATAGCTGCTACCGGGCAATCCCAGTTGCAGACGATAGGTTGGTATTAAGCGGTCGGTGTCAAATTCCATCGCGGCATTCATTACGCCGTCAAATTTATCGGCAAAGGCTTTTAAGCCGCTATGATGGGTGGTTACCACGCAAAAGGTCTTGCGGACAGTGAGTTCCTCAAGAACAGCCTGCCCCAGAGCGGCGCCTTCCAGTGGATCGGTTCCGGTTCCCAGCTCATCAATCAATACCAGCGATTTATCGGTTGCGCTCATCACAAACTGTTTCAGATTGGCGACATGAGATGTAAAAGTTGACAGATCATCTTCGAGGGATTGCTGATCGCCGATATCAATTAAAAATTGATCGAAACAGGGCAGCCGGCTGTCATCATCGGCAGGAATTGGAAGACCGGAAGCAGCCATAATACCAAGCAGCCCTATGGTTTTCATGGCAACGGTTTTTCCGCCGGCGTTGGGACCAGTGATGATTACGCAGTGAGTTTGACTATCGATCGACACGTTAAGCGGAATGACTTTTTTCACTAAAGACAATACCGGATGACGGGCATTTTTAAGAATAATCCGGCGATCATCAGAGGATATTTTTGGAACGGTACATTTAAATCGTCTTGAAAACCGGGCACATGCGCTTAAAAAGTCGAGTTCGACCAATATTTCAACATTAAGTTCAAGATCATCAAAAAATGGTCGCAATTCATCGGTCAGCGCCTGTAGAATTCTTTGAATTTCCGCAGTCTCTTCAATTTCCAGCTCTTTGAGTGAATTATTGATTTCAACAACGCTCAGCGGCTCTATATAAGATGTCGCACCGGTAGCTGATTGACCATGTATAATTCCTTTTACTTTACGTTTACTTTCACTGCGCAGGGGCAACACAAAGCGACCATCCCGGATTGTCGCATTATCTTCATGCAACCAACCTTCCTTACGAGCCTGAAGCATCACCCGGTCGATTTCCCGCTGGAGATGCAACACGGTCTGATGAATCTGTTTGCGGATACGAGCCAAATCAGGGCTGGCAGTATCTTTTACCAACCCCTCGTCATTAATAACTCTCTGAATCTGACGATATTGCTGATCGAGGGGGTTGATTTTGATCATCAAACCGGAAAGAGGTCTTAACAACTCTTTATTTTGCTGGTGATACTGGCGCAGGTTTTTACTCTGCCGCAATATTGCGATTATCCGGACCAATACTTCAACCGGTAAAAAACTGCCCTTAATCCGGCAGCGTTTCAGGTCGGTGCGAATATCTTCGAACGGCTCTATAGGGAATTGACTGTTTCGTTCAAAAAGTTGCCGGAGCGCTGCTATGCGCTCCATCTGCAGAATTGCGTCTGATACAATCGAAAAGGGGGCTAATTCAGCGGTGCGGGATTTTGCCGGTTCTGAGAGCGTTTCATTGGCTATTAAAGCGACAACCCGCCCAAAATCCAGCTTCTCCCCGGCGTTGCCTATCATTCGGTTTCTCCTACAGATGATCCGATTTGATCGATAAATTCTATTTTATTACCTGAAGAATCGGGCAGAGACGGTACGGGTATGGGAAACTTTGGGCCCATCCTGAATATCCCGCGAATAGTCTCTTTTAGCGAATCGGCTTCTTCGTCAATTTTGAGCGCCCGGCTCAAATAACGTTCACTTTTCTCGAGATAAACATAGCTGGAGGATGACGCAGCCAGTTTATTAACAAGGAGGGTTTCTGAAAAAATACCGATACACCAAACTACAATAGACATAATAACAAGAGCTTTTATGGCGCCGAATCCCAGGCCTGTTAGGCGATCCAGCCAGACCAGGCTTAATGATTTTATGATCCGTTTCAGAGCCGCCGCAATCAACTGAATCGATAGGTATACAATCAGGAATACAATCATAAAACCGGCTACCGTCAGGACTCCGTCAGAAAGTGTGAACATGTTTTGAATTAACAAGATTCCAAAAGTGTAATACCGCACAGCAATATAGGACGCCAGGATAATTCCAATCAGCTTGAACGCTTCCTCTACCAGACCTTTCCGCAAACCGGACAGCCCTAAAAAGCCAACTACAATAATAACAATTAAATCAAATAAAGAATACATACGGTCATAATTTAAGATAATTTTGATCGGACAATAGCCTGTACCTCCGCACCGTTAGCGCGCCCCTTAACTTTTTGCATAACTCTCGGCATCACTTTGCCCAGGTCTTGCCTGGATGTAGCACCCGTCTCGGCTATAATATCGGCAATAATCTGTTCAAGTTCCCGGGCTGAAAGCGCCGCAGGAAGATAGGTTTCAATGATTGCCAATTCGGCTTCCTCTTCTTTCACCAAATCCGCCCTGCCGGCTTCAAGATAGGCCTTGATGGCTTCCCGGCGTTGTTTGGCGGCATTGGTAAGAATCCCGATTATATCACTATCGATCAACTCTTTTTTCTGATCAATTTCAACTTTCCGAATAGCGCTCCATAAAAGCCGAATTACTCCTGTACGGACCTTATCGCCGGATTTCATCGCCGTAACTAAATCTTTCTGAAGCTTTTCTTTTAAACCCATGGATTGCCCCTTCTATTACATTCTATATTAAATATGCTGTCGCCATCATGCGGCCCGTTTGCCCTCTGTCGCGACGATAGCTGAAAAACAGATCTTCTTCACAGGCTGTACACAAACCGCTGTCATCGATATGGTCGCTATTGATTCCCCGGGCAATCAGGCGCATCCGGATCGCGCCGGGAACATCAAGATAGTATTTCGAATCCCGTTGAATAACAACATTACCGGGAAATAAATTCCGGACATCTTCCTGAACTTCATAGCAACAAGGATGAATAGACGGTCCGATTACAGCTATAATATCCGCCTGTTGGCAATGATAGGAATCGACCATTACCTGTATGGTATTTTCCAAAATGTCTCGATTTACGCTGCGCCACCCGGCATGAACAGCCGCCACAACCGATTGCCCGGAATCAAAGAGAATTACCGCTGCGCAATCGGCGGTTTTGATGATTAGCGGCAATCTTTTTTTTACTGTAACTAATGCATCGGTTCCCCGGAAAACGCCCGGGTTTTCGACGATTTGTACCCGGTTTCCATGGACTTGTTCACCCTCTGCCGTCCGGTCCGGCTGCATTTGTAAATGCCTATAAAACTTTTGACGATTATAAAGAACATTATCTTCATCATCCCCGACAGAGAAGCCGAGGTTCAGGGAATGAAATTCATTCCGGCTGATGCCGCCTGTGCGGGCGCTGAATCCATGGCAAACATTTTTACAGGATTTTAACAGCGACGAATGATAAACCGTCAATCCATCTATATGAACTCTACTGAACATGTTTAATATTGGGGTGAAAAGGAAATTATGTCGCCATTTTCGGTAGCGGCAACGGGTTTGATTTTGCCCCCCGTCATAGTCAGAATAAATGCAC
The DNA here is from genome assembly GCA_003527965.1 of Fidelibacterota bacterium. GTDB lineage: Bacteria > Fidelibacterota > UBA2242 > UBA2242 > UBA2242 > DPVY01. The sequence continues at coordinate 2,349 of DPVY01000279.1, read as the reverse complement.
AGGAATTGACTCGCGGACGATTCCCGCGAAAGGAGATATTACGACAAATTCCATTGTATGTCGGCATCTGCGCTAATTTTTCCCGGATGGTTTCTCTACCACAATCGCCCTCATCAAATACCGAAAGCAAGGCCCGCATCGTGTCATAGCCATACAGATCAAAGCGATTGGGTTTAGACCCAATCAGCCGGGAATAATAACGCTCAAAGTTTTTATAAAAACGGGAATCTTCATCAATATAAAAATCCGAAATGAATGTGAGGTTCCGGGCAATTTTTGGATGTTTTTTCAACAATGTGGGCTCATTCCAGTTACCGCTTCCATATATTTTAGCGTCCAGGTTATAGTATTCCAGTTGCGGGATCAACATTTTCAAGTCACTGGCATAGGCGGGGACCAATAAACCGTCAATCGAATTAATTCTAAATTCCAGTGAATCCTTTTTCGGAATTAAAAATTCAGTGAAATCCATCAGCTTTGTCAGGATCAAGGCCTCATTGAGATCTACAACATATTCGGAATCCGCTGTAAATATCCGGTATTTATCAGCATATATATCCACAAATATACTGTCGGTCTGCCACAGGCTATCGGAAGCGGCATATTGTAATAAGCGTTCTTTGTTTTTAGCAATTTTCTGATCTAACATCTCCCGGGCAATTAGCAAACCGGATTCACGAATAACGGAGAACTGGCGTTTAAGCTCTTCCGGTTCGCCACGATACCATTGCTGAGAAACAATTCTTCCACCGGCATTATCTACAGACCGGCAGAACGCATCGGTCATCTCTTTTCCAAACTTGTCTGCCGGTGACAGGGTCGCAATAGTATTTACTTTGGAAACATCGGTGCAATATTTGCCAAGAAACTGACCGAGGTTATCATAATCAACATTAGCCTGAAATACAAAGGGTCCGAGAGAACTTATCTCACTATTCGTAGCCGTAGGTGTAATTATCGGGACTTTGCGCTGATTGGCAACCGCCGCGACGGCAATAGTGTTTTCACTGCTCACCGGACCGATGATAGCCTTGACTTTAGGGTTATTGCATAAATATTCAGCCTTCCTGATACTCTCAACCACCTCGCCACGATTATCCATTACAATTGCCGCAATTTCCTTGTCATAGTTCGCCCTGAATTGATTCAGAGCATAACGCATTCCATTTAAAAGATCCAAACCAATATTTGCCATTGGTCCGGATAACGGCAGTATTATGCCAATATATATGTTTTCGCGGGCGCGTTTACGCAGTTTCTCCAGCGTAATAATATATTCCCTGTTGAAATAGGGATCTTTAATAATATCTCTCCCCGAACGCAGCTCTTTTTCAGCCTGTTTATTATCCCCTTCGGCATGGTATTTTTCAGCCAATTTCAATGAAAGAAAAAGTCTGTGAAAATCCTCCTGCGAATTTTCCCTGAATACCATAAGTTCTTCACTACTAATAAAAAGATCGATGATCGTCTCAACCGTCTGTTTGCTGAGATAACGCAGCCGTTCTTCATCGGAAATCCGCATAACTTCGAGATATTGATATATCGCATCATTATAGGAACCACTGATCAGATAAGCTTCACCGAGAGCGTATTTCACATCATCAAGATATTTTGAAGCCTTATGAATCAGAATAAACTCCGGCCCCAATTGAATGGCTCTATCCGGATCACCCAACCTTAGACAGGTTTTGAGCAGCATCAAACCGGAAGCGCTAAGCAGGTGATTTTCCGGCATCGGAATAGCATTAAGCTGTTCAAATATTTTCAAAGCATCCCAATAATGTTCATCATTATAACACTGCACACCCTCATCGAAGAGGATTCTCAAAGAATCAATCGGTTCGACCACTTCGCCCAATTCGGGCTCTGCGTCCATCAAGATTTCCTGAGAAACCGCTAAACTAATTAGTGCCACTAATATCAGTATTAATTTCCAAAATTTCATAGATTATATCTGTAAAATTCCCATTTTATTAATTATTCCCATTCGATTGTTCCGGGTGGTTTTGAGGTTATATCATACACAACCCGGTTAATTCCCCGGACCTCATTGACAATACGGCTCGCTATCCGGCTTAAAACCTGGTAAGGTAAGGGCGACCAATCCGCCGTCATACCATCACTGCTGTTCACCGACCGCAAGGCAATTACATTTTCATAGGTCCTTTGATCGCCCATAACCCCCACGGTTTTCACCGGAATCAATACGGCAAAAGATTGCCAAACCCGGTCATATTCTCCCGACGATTTTAATTCATTGATAAAGACAGCGTCGGCTTTTCGTAATAACGCCAGGCGATAGGGGGTAATCTCCCCGATAATCCTTACTGCCAGTCCCGGTCCGGGAAA
>DPVY01000006.1 GCA_003527965.1 Fidelibacterota bacterium | reverse complement strand
CACGTCATCTTCGGCTTGAAGCTCTTCCTTGACGCCATTCATCCAATAATAGACGCGGTTGCGCGGATCAACACGCTTATCAAAGGTTTCCGCAAAATTCGCCATTCCATGACGAGTAATTCTAACACCTTTAATTTCTGATTCCGGCAGGTTCGGCACATTGATATTCAACAAGGTTCCATCCGGTAATCCTTTGCTCAGTACTATTCTTACCATCTGGGAAGCAAACCGGGCGGCGGGCTCAAAAATCGGTTCAGTATAAGTTGCCAATGATACGGCTATAGACGGAATACCTAATATCGTTCCTTCAGTGGCAGCGGAAACGGTCCCGGAATAAATCACGTTAATTCCCGCATTGGAACCAAGATTAATTCCGCTAATCACCATGTCGGGGCGTCTATCCAACAGGGCGCCCACGGCAATCTTGACACAATCAGATGGCGTCCCGGAAACGGCATGTCCCACCCAGTGATTGGCTTTTTTAAAGCAGGTTACCCGAATCGGGTCAGACAGCGTAATAGCATGTCCAACCGCACTCTTTTCACTGTCCGGAGCCACTACAACCACTTCAGCAATTTTTAGCAATTCCTGAACAAGGGCATGAATTCCCGGAGCTGCGATGCCGTCATCATTGGTAATTAATAAATAAGGTCTATCCATTTTCACTAAAAAAATCCAGAATTTTGGTTAATGTTGGCTTTAATTCCGACCGCTCACAAATAAGATCGAGAAAACCTTTTTCCATTACGAATTCCGATCGTTGAAATCCTTCCGGAAGATCTTTTCCAATGGTCTGTTTGATCACCCGCGGACCCGCAAATCCTATCAATGCCCCCGGTTCGGCGATAATGATATCCCCCAGCATCGCAAAACTGGCGGTTGTGCCGCCCGTCGTCGGGTCAGTCAATATGGAAATATACAGGCCGCCCTGCTCGTGGAATTGAGCCAGTTTGGCGCTGGTCTTGGCCATCTGCATCAGGGAAAATATACCTTCCATCATCCTGGCTCCGCCGGACGATGATATAATCATCAGGGACAATTTCTTTTCCCTGGCGCGATCGATAGCCCGGGCAATTTTCTCACCTACAACCGACCCCATACTGCCGCCAATAAACCGGAAATCCATAACACATAAAACAACCGGATGCCCGGACAGCTTGCCTTCAACCGTTACAACAGCGTCATAGTTTCCGGTTTTATTGTAAGCCGCTTTCAACCGATCGGCATAGCGCTTGGAATCTTTAAATTTCAAAGGATCGTTTGATTTCATTTCTTTATTAAATTCTTCAAATTCGCCATCCAGCAATATCTTAATATATTCATCGCAGGCTACCCGAAAATGATACCGGCAATGGGGACAAATCCAGTAATTTCGATCCAGCTCGCGCTTATATAGATATTCCGAACAGGCCGGGCATTTAATCCAGAGACCGTCGGGTATTACTTTCTTTGCAGTTCCTAAAAATCCTTTTTTCGTTCTTTTAAACCAATCTACCATTGAGACCTCACGAAATATATTTTGTCAGCATCAAAGCATCGTCGCGATTTTCGTAATACTTAGCTCTTCTACCAACGCATTTAAATCCTAACTTTTCATAAAGATTGCGGGCGGCGGTATTTTTTTCATTCACTTCCAATGTAATGGTTTTTGCCCCTTTCCCCCGGACAAATTCTATTGTCCACTGTAACAAATATTCGCCATATCCCTTCTTTCTGAAATCGGAATGGATAGCAATATTAGCGATATGTGATTCATCTTCAAAAATCCAGAAAATAATGTACCCTGTTAATTTACGTTGTATTTCAATAATGTAAAAATAACTGACCGGATTATACAGTTCGTGCCGGAAAGAATCAATGCTCCAGGGAGATGTAAAGGACATTTTTTCGACGGCTATTACTTCCCTGATGTCCCGTTCGTCAGCTGGTCTCAGCCGGATGTTTTCGGGAGTGTCCACTTCTGCGCTTCATAATTGCTATAATATTTGGGTTCCAGGTCCGCTCCGGTTAAGGATAGTAATTCCCGATAATAACGGTGAGCCAGAAGAGCCACCTGATCGCCTTCAGGGTATATTCTGTAAACTTTTTTATCCTGTGGGAATTCAATTGCAGACGGCCCCACAAAAGTTGATACATTCTCATATTTAGTAAGCACTTCCGATAAGGACGCATAATCGAGAGGATGCTGTTTTATATCGAGAGGTTTACCGTTAACGGACAAAACATGATAGATCAAATCCCGATGAGATTTGATATACAACATAAAATCCAAATCCAGTCTTTGCCGGGCAACACTCTCAAGTACAGCCATGGTCGGAACAGGTAATACCGGTAATTGTCCCGGCAGGGCCAGACCTTTCGCCGTGCTCAGCCCAATCCGTAATCCCGTATAGGAACCCGGTCCGATACTGACGGCAATGGCATCAATTTCACTGAATGGAATAAATTCAACAATGGTTTCGTCGATTAGAGAAACCAACTGTTCAGACGCCATAGAGCGCCCCAGTCTGGATTTACAGTTTATAACCGCGCCGTCGCACACTAATCCCACACTGCAATTATCGGTAGATGTATCTATGCCTAAAATATTCATCGTTTTAGTTACTTTGCCCGGTTTGTTCTAAATACAGTTCCTGCTCCCCTGAAGTCTGGATCCGGATCTCCCGGCAATTTTCTTCCTCAATCCTATGATTTATGACGATCCGAATAGCTGTTTCCGGAATCAGTTCCTGAATCGTATCGGCCCATTCAACGAGACTGATCCCGTCACCATAAAAATAATCATTAACTCCCAGTTCAAGCCACTCTTCAATGCGATGTTCCCGGTAGCAATCCATATGATAGACCGGTACTTTACCGTTATATTCATTTACCAGTGTGTAGGTGGGACTTTCGACTTGCTGTTGAATCTTTAAGCCCCGGCAAATCCCTCTAATCATCGTTGTCTTACCGGATGCCAAATCCCCCACAAATGCAACGACAGACCCCTTTTTCAAAAGTCTGGATAGTTTTTCTCCGAGAGCTTCTGTCTCTATTGCGGAACGGGTTACAACGGTAATCATAAATATTACTTCGGGGTTAATGTCACAATGGGTAAAATCGTCTCTTCCATCGACATTCCGCCATGTTGGAATGTGTCATGATAATGGGCCTGAAATTTATGATAGTTTGTCGGATATACGAAATAAAAGTTTTCCTTGGCAATCAGATAATTTGTGTTAATCCCCAGATTTGGCAGACGAAATTTTTTCGGATCTTTTATGACCATTGCATACTTCTGATGAATATTTAAATTTTTACCATATTTAAACCGAATACTGCTGGAGGTCTCT
>DPVY01000291.1 GCA_003527965.1 Fidelibacterota bacterium | reverse complement strand
CAAAAGCCCGGGAAGTCTATGATGTCAGCGGCGCCGGTGACACTTTCATTGCGGCGTTTACAGCCGGATTGATCATATCGGGAGATTGGTTCACCGCCGCCAAAGCCGCCAACCTTGCTTCGGGGGTTGTTGTTGGGAAAATTGGCACAGCGACGGTCACCGCTGAGGAAATATTCAATAATTACAATATATAGAAGAATTGTATTCGGTATTGAGTCGAACGCACATGGGATATTAGCGCCATTTTGTGTTAATTTGCATTAAAATATTTTCTGTAAGGCAATAAATCCGCTTGAATTTCAGCAGTTAATGTTTAATTTCCAACGAATGAATAATTGCCAAAAAAATACGGACGATTCACCCACCATCGAGGCGCCGTTTTGTGAATCACCCTTTCATCTGTAAAAAAGGAATGTATTACGTATGCCTAAATATTTGAAACCTTTTGCGGAAATGACTCCACATGATTATGAAATGCTGGGACTAAAAGCCGGTCTGGAAATTCACCAGCAGCTTTTGACCAAAAAGAAACTGTTCTGCCGTTGCCCCGCCGGCAAATATTCCACCGACTACGACGCCGAAATACTGCGACACATGCGTCCAACCCTCTCGGAACTCGGTGAATACGACGGAACGGCTCTGATGGAATTCAAGACTAAGAAAGAAATAATCTACCGCATCAATCGCGAAACGGTCTGCACTTATGAAATGGATGATACACCCCCCTTTGAAATAAATCAGGAGGCGCTGGAGATCGCTTTTCAGATGGCAGTATTGATGAATTATAAACTCGTTAACGAAATTCACATCGCCCGTAAACAGTACCTCGACGGCAGCATTCCCACCGGGTTTCAACGCACAACCATAGTCGGCGTCGATGGCTGGATTCTTTACAAAGGGCACAAAATCGGACTGATCCAGTTAGGACTCGAAGAAGACGCCTGCCGGGAAATATCAGATATCGGTCATCAGCGAATTTATAATACCGATCGGCTTGGAATGCCCCTGATCGAAACCGTTACAGAACCGGTTTTGCACACCCCTCAGGAAGTCGCCGATGTAGCCAATATTCTGCGCTGGCTAGTCCGCAGCACCGGCAAGGTTCGCACCGGTATCGGCGCCGCCCGTCAGGATGTCAACGTCAGCATTACCGGTGGAACGCGCATCGAAATTAAAGGCGTATCCCGAATCCCGCTGATTCCGTTATTAATCTACAACGAAGCCATGCGGCAGTATTCCCTGCTCCGTATCCGCGACAAATTAAAGCAGCGCGGCATTACCGAAAAAACTTTTAAAGCGCACGCTAAAGAAGTCACCCATATCATGACCCAGACCTCCTGGGCGCCAATTGCATGGGCGGTCAAACAGGGCGAAAAGGTCTTTTGTGTTAATCTAAAAGGCTATCACGATATCCTGAGCACTCCCACCCAGACCGGTAAAGTGTTCTCCAAAGAGATCTCCGATCGTGTCCGGGTGATTGCCTGTCTTACCCGTATCCCAAACATTCTCACTTCCGAGAGCGCCGAGGAGACTATCAGCAGTTTTGCCTGGACTAAAATACGCAAGGCTGTGGAAGCCGACCCCGGTGACGCCCTGATCCTCGTCTGGGGTAACGACCAGGACACCGATACCGCCGTGAAAGAAATCATCATCCGGGCCAAAGAAGCCACTATCGGCATTCCGAGTGAATCCCGCCAGGCTCTGGCGGACGGCACCAACGGCTTCGAACGCATCTTACCAGGTCCCGAACGCATGTATCCCGACACGGACTTGCCGCCTTTGGAATTTACCGCCGAGAGAGTGGCAGAATTGTCACGCGCCATTCCAAAACCATTATGGGAGCAGGCGGAAAAATATCGCCGCCTGGGCGTCCCCGATCACCTGATTATTCCGATTGCCTCATCGCCCCGCTCAGTCCTTTTTGACAAGCTGGTTGAAACAGTTAAACTACCGGTGTCATGGATTTACCGCTTCCTGTTCGAAAATGTTGTTGCCTGGAAACGCGCCGGGCTGCCGGTTGAACGCATAGACGAAACGACTTGGACAACCTTTTTTAATCGGGCCCAGGAAAACCCGGCTCTGTTGGAAGCGGGATATGGTCTCTTCATTGAATTCTTAAAGCAACCGGGGCAATCTTTTGAGACAATTTTGGACAGATATATACCGCCGCGGTATAGGGAAGCGGATCTTATTAAATTGATTCCGCAAACCATGGATGAGGAGTCCCGGTCTATTGTAAAAACCGAAAACCGGCAACGCTTTTTAATAGGTAAAGTTATGCAGTATTGCCGCGGACACATTCCGGCAAAGAGAGCCGCAGACACATTACGGCAATTTTGTACAAATCAAAAGGACAAAAAATGAGTGACATATATAAAGGCTATCGCGATCCGGTTTTACAGGTTTTAAAAGACAACCGGGTTCAGGTCTGGAGTGATGTAGAATTAGTGACCAAACAGGGCGGCTTTAAAGGCATTATCCTACCCCGCTCTGAAACAGCTGATGCCAGGCATGTTGTTCTGAAGCTACGCAACGGCTACAATATTGGAATCAACGTAAATACAATCGAGACCATAAAAGAGATCGCCCGTAAGGAAGCCAATTATAAAATCCCCGAAAAGGATTTTCCCTACGATCCCCAAAAACCCAATGTCAAACTGCTCGGCACCGGCGGAACAATTGCCAGCCGGTTGGACTATCGCACCGGCGCCGTGATTCCGGCATTTTCACCCGGTGAATTGTACGGATCAGTCCCGGAACTGGCGGACTACTGCAACCTGGAAACTAAGAAACTATACGGTGTCTTCAGCGAAAATATGGGCCCCGAACAATGGATTGGAACAGCACAAGCTATTGGCGAAGAGATCAAAAGAGGCGCGCACGGTATTGTCATTGGTCATGGTACTGATGTTATGCATCATACGGCTGCGATCTTATCCTTTATGGTGCAAAATTCTCCGATTCCGATCGTAATGGTCGGCTCCCAGCGTTCGTCAGACCGCCCGTCATCCGACGCGGCGTTGAATCTTATTCATGCCGTCAATACGGCAGCAACAAGCGACATTGCCGAGGTCATGGTCTGTATGTTCGGACCCACTTCCGATCAATATGGACTGTTGCATCGTGGCACCCGGGTACGGAAAATGCATTCCTCTTACCGCTCAACTTTCCGCACAATCAGCGATATTCCTCTCGCAATGGTGGACCGCGAGAAAATTACGCCACTACGCAGCGATTATAAACACCGCCGCAGCGACCGGGACGTCATCATCAACACAGCTTTTGAAGAAAAAGTCTCCATCGTCTATTATTACCCTAATATGGCGCCGGATATCATTGATTCCTTGATCGATAACGGCTACCGGGGTATTGTTATCGCCGGCACCGGACTCGGTCATGTCAACAAGCCGGTTTACCCGGCGCTTAAGCGTGCCAGAGATAAAGGCGTCGCTGTCTACATGACCGTGCAGACACTCTGGGGTTACGTACAGATGTATGTCTACGAAACCGGTCGCGAAATGATGCAGCTCGGCGTGATTCCCGCCGCCAATCTCCTACCCGAAGTCGCTTATGTCAAACTGTGCTGGGCGTTGGGTCAAACTGAAGATCTGGAAAAGGTCAAAGAGATCATGCTGACCCCCATTGCCGGTGAAATTACCGAACGAGAACCTTATAACGGCTACCTGATTTACCAGGGCGGTATTCCCGAAGTGGAAGAGTTCTTAAGACAAATTAAAAGGTAGTCGATTCTTTTGAAAACTGATCTGTAAAATCATGCCTCGGTTCTATATTTATCCATAAAACCAGCAAACCATATCATAAAATCCATCAGGATGTTTGTTAGAATCGGTAATGTATATTTAGTTGAGATATATTTTTGGGTTCCTTCTCGTTTAGAGTGG
>DPVY01000240.1 GCA_003527965.1 Fidelibacterota bacterium | reverse complement strand
TTTAAAAGATTCTTCTGCTTCGGATATGATTATTTGAATAAACCTGACAGGTGTAGTCAAGACAGGTTTAATCATCTCAAGGGTTAATTCCGAGACTTGACTTAAGACTGCCATATCATAGAACATAAACCGATCTCCAATCCCGCCTTAGCGGGACACGCTTATTCAAAAAATCAATCTGATAAATAAATAAACAGCCCTAAAAGAGATATATTGATTAATATTTATTTATTATTAAATTCTAATCTATAAATTAGGAAGTGCATCTACTGTGTTTATTGGAAATGTTAAAGTTGGGGGGTGGATATGCCACTGTTGGAAGTTTGTCTTGTTGACGATTCGCCGTTGATAGCTTATCTCGGAGCCATATTGAAAAAACCCGATAACATCGTCTGGATGCATACCGGAGCACAACGTCATGTGGTGAGTCAAATTGAGAAAGCTTTATCGGGACAACTATCTACCTCCTTTGAGAGTAGAGAGATCAAGCCGGAAATTGAAGATTTTCTTGATCAGTGTAAGAAGATTATCAAAGATTATCCAGACCATGAAATTGTGTTGAATTTAAGCGGTGGAAATCGGCTGCATGGGCTGCTGGCGTCCGAACAATTTAAACAGGCCGGCAAAGAGGTTATGTTTATAGAGACGGATCATTCGCGATTAGTCAATATACAAACCGGTGAAAAAAAATCCTTTCAAACATCCCTGACTGTCAATGAATATGTGGCGCTGCAGGGAGTCGAAATTGAGGCGGGTACGCGCTATGATCCGGAAATCGGAAAAAGAAGCGGTCTGTCTTATTTTATCGGTAACAATCTGGATGAGATCATTCCCTTTATTGATTCCATTCGACAGGAATGGATTAACATGGGGGAAAATAAAAAAGACATCCATTGGCGGATGAATGGTCAATATCATCGATTCAATATTGTTTATGAAGCCGCCGGAAATAAAATGCGATTCCGTTTTGGCAATCACGGGAGTCAGAAAACTCTGGAAGTTGTGAACAACTGTGCGGATTTTCTATTTGGAGGCGGCTGGCTGAGGGAACTGGTCTTTTTACGGGTTCATCGCAGTCAGTATGATGACGTCCGCCTGGATGTTCGCATAAACCGGAGCTCAATCCCCGAAGGTATCCGGGCGGAGTCTATGGTTGATATAGCCATGATGAAAGGCTGCCAATTTTATATTTTTCAATGCTTTTCATATCCGATTACGAGAGAATCTTTTATAGAGTTGAAATCTGTCCAAAATACTATCAGATTACTTAAAGCCAAAGGATTTATCTTCCTGGCTCACCGTCCTCACCGTGGTTTTATCGAGCGGGCGCAGGAGTCGGGTTTAAAAGTGATTTACGGGAAAAGGATAGCAAATTTTTCAGTATAGATTTTACGCAAAAGCAATACAGGCGGCGCCTGCAATGATGATTATTCCACCAAGCAGGCGTTCTTTTATTTTGGTCTCTTTGAACAGAAGAGCGCCGTAAATAATAGCGAATAATAAACTCAGGCGTTTTATCGAGATCATATAAGCCACCTGGATCATACCGATAGCTGTGAAATGAGTTATCGCCATCAGCGCCATCGCGAAACCGATGCTGAGTTTTTGCAAAGGAAATTGAAATAGCGACTGCAACTTACCTCGCTGGGAAATTAGCAGTATAATTGTAAAACCTGCCGCAAGCAGTGAAAAATATACAATTGTCATGAAAAGGGGCGAGGATTTTATAATAGCAACTTTCCCGTAAGTTGCCGTGACCGCATAAAGAACCGCGACAATAGACATATACAGCGAACCGCGATTCTTGAAAATTGCCAGCCAGGGTTCGAATAACCCATATTTGGCGCGATCCAGCTGCAAAGTATATGTGCCGATGGAAACCAGTATAACGCCGAAAATTCCCACAGGCGACAGATGCTCGCCCAATACGATCGCCGGGATAATTAGCAGAAAGATCGGAGACAAACCGAGATAGGGAACCGTTAGCGATAACGGTGCAATCTGGATCGCCCGCATATATAAAAAGGTGGTCACTAAATCTATTGCCACGCATAAAGCCATTGCGCCCCAGAAACCGGACTTCAGTTCCGGGATTTCGATGAATAGTAGAAGCGGAAGCAGAAAGGGCAGAGCATAAAATTCCCGGACCCATGCCAGGACAATCGCCGGTGTTCGCCGGGCTTCTTTTTTCGAAAGAGCATCCGCAGTTGCAAAGAAAAATCCCGAAAGTATCGATATGATATACCACATTATTTATCCTGAAATCTATTGTTAATTTGCGGGCAAAATTTAGAGCCAAATATTTCTATGTACAAGATTTATGACACTCGTCTCAACGCTCCTGCGTTGAAACGCATAAAATTTAATCGATGTGGTTACTGACCATACTTGATGTACTCGTAAAAAGTAGCCACAGAGTCACTGAGATGCAGAGAAGTATTTGGAAAAACAATCCCGATGAATCGGGATGAATAATAACCCTATCTTAATCCCGACTTGTCGGGATAAAGAACTTAGCGATCATTGCCCCGATACATCGGGACGTGAAGACTTTTTATCCCAAAGGGATCCTTCGTGGAAGTCCTACGTGACCTATGGGACGATTCCATCATATACTTGCTATTTTGAAAGTTTACTAAGTTCATATCGTTTCTTCGTCAAATGATAGCCCTGGCTATGTCGCCGCAGAAGCGGGGACGCGAGAAGCAAGTCCTTCATCGGGAACTATAGTAGTATGCCGACGCTGAATAAAAGATTTTAGGGTACAGTTATTTTATTTATATGGCGTCAGGTGTCTCACCAGAGACCTCTGTTGAGGCGAAAAGATTCGTTAGCGGAATTATTCCCATGGATTCAATATTTTTATACCACAGTTTTGAAAATCTTGTATATTTCTGGTGACGAGACATAAGTCATGTTGTAATACTGTAGCTGTAATTAGAGAATCAACGACCGGTTTCTTTCTACCTTGGTTTTCAAGCTTCGCAACAATTTGCCCCCACTTGATAAGCGTATTAACATCCAGATCTAATATTCTACCTTTAAATCGAATAAGTAAATCTTCATTTAACCAATCGGAAATCCTATCTTTCTTTGATGATGCGGGTAATTTTGATATACCTTTTTCAAATTCACCAATAGTTATTACAGAAATATATAGTTTATCCTCTTCAATTGAATCAATCCATGTTACTACTTTTTGTGAAGGTCTCGGTTTAATTAATTCTGATATTACGCAGGTATCTAATAAGTAATTCACAATTCAATATCTCTGGGATAGTTTTTAGAACGTTGAATATCCAATTCTACATTATATAAAGGAGAAGACTTGAAAAACCGGGATATTTTAGATTCCTTTTTACTAATCTGTTTATAATCATTTATTGATATCAGCAAAGCAGTTTCTATCCCGTGTTTAGTTATGATTTGGGGTCCATGTTGAATCGCTTCATTAATAACTTTGCTAAATTTTGCCTTTGCTTCTTGTAGCTGCCAAACATTTTTCATAATACCTCCATGACTAGTCTGACCAGAATGTATTATGACTTTTTATCAATGTCAATACTTAAGTGGACTCAATATTGTTTAGTTCGCTGAAATCCGGGCTTCTTTTTTCGAGAGAGCGTCGGCGGCTGCGAAGAAGAATCCCGAAAGTATCGATATGATATACCACATAATTTACCCTGAAATCTATTGTTAATTGACGGGCAGAATTTAGAGCCAAATATTCCGATGCACAAGATTTTCGGGTATTTATATGGTGTTATATGCGAAGATGGCTTTTCAAACTTGAAATATCTTCTGTGAAAACAGGCAGTGCGACATTAGTAAAATTTCAACCGTCTTTATGGCTCCCTTAAAGTCAAAAACTCGGGGTTACGGTGAATTATGTTCCTGACTTTACTTTCTATAAATTTCGTTGTTAGGTGATGGTTAGCAATTTTTCCCTATTTGTAATGTATAATTTATTCCTAAATCAAGATTATTCAATTCTCGATTTAGAAAATCAGCCATATTGTATTGATTATTCTTTTCTCTATTTGGGGGAATATTTCCCCAACATGGATTATCTTTTGCCCCACTTTGGGGAGTCTTCCCCAATATGGATTTTCTTTTCCCCAACATTGGTAAAGTATTCCCCCAATGTCGATTACTCTTTCCCCCTAATGTTTTTTGATCTATTTCATGTGAATTATATTCTATTATTGGAAGAGTATTCTCACTCAAATCTGTGATAATGTCTAATCCGTATAATTCATACATCTTTTTATTGTCAATATTGGGTTCTATAATATATACAGAGCGTCTTTATATTTATTGGCGATGGGTTTTTAAACCGTCGCCCATAAGAACTATAACGGTTTGAAAAGATAGCGCAAGTTTTTTAACGAAATATTTTTAATGTAATCTACTTCACGGTTGGATTAAAAAAACTTGTGAGATGGTGTCACTCCCAATCCTCTTTAATAAACTTAATTTTATCAAGAGGTTCTTTTATCCACGTTGTTATGCATTCAATGGCCGATCTTAATGCTACTTCTGGGCTTGAATGGGGATTCTGTTCTCTGTATGGCCCTGCTTGCTCACTATTTTGAATCGAATAATCTGTAGTGGCAAAAAACAATCCATTTATTTGTTCCCAAACAAATACTTTTATTTTGGGCGATTTTAATTTATCGATGTAAAATTCATACTGTGAATACAACTTTCGCCCGCTTGTCAATCCTTCCGATTCAAATAATTCCGTCCAATCCATTATGACCTCATATTTTTTTTAATGTTTTTTTAGTAATAGAATTCATTGCAAAACCTTTTACTGAAGAACATGGATTTAGCTAAAATTCTAATACAAATCTTTTTAAAACTCTCATATCTACAAATCCATCGAACAAATCACCCTGTAATCTAAATACCCATGTTAGAAATAATTATTTAGATTTTCACTATTTTTCCGTAGCATTTTTTAGCTCATTATACTGGTAGGTACGTTGGATTTTTTCATTATCATATGTATAATCTAAGGCTGTCATTCCTGTTTTACTTTTTAATTTAGCATCTGCGCCGGATTTCAATAAAATTATAACAATATCAGGATTATGATTTCTACTTGCGGCAAGCATCAACGGAGTCCGTCCATTAGAATCACTATCATTGACATTTGCTCCCGCCTTGATTAATATTTTGACAACTTCTGGATTTTGATTGTCTTTAGCGGCAAACATAAGAGGAGTCCAGCCATAAAAGCGACTATTGACTTTCACTCTTACACTATCATTGACATTTGCTCCCGCATCAATTAAAGCTGTGACAGCCTCAATTTGGGTTGCAAACATTAGCGGAGTTAATCCATCGAGAGAATGATCATTGACGTTTGCCCCTGACATTATTAATAACGTAACTAATTCTGGAATTTGGTTATGACGAGTAGTGATCATTAGAGGCGATAATCCATTTGGAGAATGTTCATTGACATCTGCTCCTGCTTTAATTAAAGTTTTCACCATTTCTGGATTTTTACTCATATAAGCAGCTGCTATCAGTGGAGTCACCCCACTTTTACCACTATCATTGACATTTGCTCCTGCATTAATCAATGTCATAACAACCTCAGGATTTTGATTAATACAAACAGCACGCATCAAAATAGATAAACCATCGGAATTAGTATAATTAGCATTACGACCTATCCTATTGAACATTACTAAGAACACCTCCTCCTTACCTATACTTGAATCCAAATCATTAACATTTGCTCCGCCATTAATTAAAGCCATAATAACTTCAGGATTTTTATTCTTAACAACAGCGAACATAAGAGGAGTCCAGCCGCTGCAAGAATTATCGTTTACATTTGCTCCCGCTTTCAGTAAAATGGTAATAATCTTAGGATTTTGATTATTACAGGCTGCATAAATAAGAGGAGTATATCCTGTTTTTGAACGATCATTAACATTAGAACCTGCATCAATTAAAACATTGACAATATTTTGATTTTGATTAAAACGAGTAGCATACATCAAAGGGGTCCATTCCTTGGAATCAATCGCATTTATGTCTGCCCCCGCTTCTGTTAAAACCTCAATTACATCAGGATTTTGATTGGCACGAGCAGCATACATTAAAGGAGTTCTGCCATATTTATCATGGCGTTCATTCACATTCGCTCCTGCTTCAATTAATGCCCTAACAACTTTGGAATTTTGACTCCTAGAAGAAAGCAGTAAAGGAGTCCAATTATCGGAGTTACGATCATTTACTTTTGCTCCCGCCTGAATTAGTGTTGTAATCACATCGGGATTATGATTAGAAGAAGCAGCACACATTAAAGGAGTCGTGCCATATTTATCATGGCGTTCATTTACATCCGCTCCTGATTTGATCAAAGCTACAACTACTTCAGGATTCTGATTACTTCTAGCGGCAAGCATCAAAGGAGTAAGACCATCAGAATTTTTATTGTTGATATTTGCTCCCGCATTAATTAATTCCATAATAACTTTTGGATTTGGATTTTTACGAGCAGCAAACATGAGAGGTGTCCAATTACCTGCAGAGCCTTGATTATTTACATCTGCTCCTGCTTGAATTGCTTTTTGGACTTCTTCAGGTGTTCCTTTAGATACTATTTTAGAAAAACTCTGAGAAAAAATGAAAGAGGATGAGATGTTAAGCAAAACAACGATTGCAATAATTTTTTTCATTAATAATTTCCCTTCTTTTTTGAATCACGGATCAAATAATGATTTGTTGATAGATTTAATCAATGACCAAATCTCTTTCTTGTTTTAATAATATATTTTACTTCTTTTTTAGCACAAGTTTTTTGTTTATTTGCAGGTACTAATTTTATAGAGTCTTTAATACTGATTTTTTGTCCAAATAAATTGTTGTGCTCCTTACATAAGGGTATGATATACCAACTACTATCAGAGCTATCGGATTTTTGAACATGAGCACCGACAATGGCTTTCTTTTGACATGATACTTCTGCACATAAACCGGCCTTTTGCTCACCAAATTTTTCCCAATGTTCCAACCAGGTTTTACAATAACATTTTTTATTTGAAGTATTGATAAGATTTATTACCTCAATGGACATGTATACTCCTTTCTTACATATTTGCATAACCTATATTTATCCTGCACATTTACGCTCAAAACTTGTTCAGAAAGTTTATTAATCAAGAAACAAACAGGTTTCTCTATAAACAAACATTCAATCCGGTTTTGCGGAGCTCTATTCATTTGAGTCAACTTTAGTCAATAATTATTCTATAGTCAAGCCCAAAAATAATCAAGCCACCTGACTTTTAGCATAGCAGGTGTATACAGTGGTTGGCGCTTTATGTTTAATCTATCTAATAATCTAAAGGTAAAAGACGGTGTCCCTCAAAAACCGTTAATATCTGAATCTTTTCATCGATATATCGATAAACGATTCTATAGTTTTTTACGATTAATTCTCTAATCCGTGGATCCGATAACTCAGGTACTATTCGACCTATTTCCGGATTATTAATAAGATATTCGCATTTATCAATTAAAAAATCTGTGAATTCTGTAGCCTTCGAAGGATTATCTTGATATATATACTCCTCTATCTCTATGATATTCTCTAATGCTTCTCGAGTCCAGATTATTTTCATATTCTGTTTTTTCTGGATTCCCGGATTTTATTTCTTAGTTCAGAAGTCGTATATATATTACCGGTTTTTATATCTTGAATTCCCCGATTTATTGATTCGGTAAACATTTTATTATAAACAAGTTTGTCATATTCCTCCGGCGCTATTAATACACCGGCAGGCCTTCCATTTTGCGTTATCACTATTGGACGTTTTTTATCCCGGATACTTCTTAACCACTTCGAAATCCCTGTTTTGAACTCGCCAACCGGTATGATATCCTGAGAAATACTTATTGTTTTCATATTAGCTCCAAAGACCTATATTACAACCTAAATATAGGTATATATGTCGACCATGTCAATTATTGTGTGCTAATCTTTTTTATCCTGCACATTTACGCTCAAACTTTCAATCCGGTTTTGCGGAGTTCTATTCATTTGAAATTACGTTAGTCAATAATTATTCTATTGGCAAGTCCAAAATTAATCAAGCCGCCTGATCAAACATTAACCACCGGCTTTAGCCGGAGGAACAGGGTGAATACCACCCCATCTCCCGACTTTAGTCGGAGAGTTTCCCGAATGAGTTTGGGTGTTGGTTACGCATCCCTGAATCCACCCATTAAAATAGGGCGGTTAACGTTTGAAAGATGATTAGATGAAGGGTGATAAAACGTTAAACACCTAACCTGGATAAACCCCCGAAGGGGCAGGCAGAGCCAAAAAGGAAAAGAGTTAAAAGTGAAAAATGAATAGGTTGTTCCAGTCCAGGCGTTGTTGGATGCTGGACACTGGATGCTGGATAAGAAAAAAACAATTATCAAGTATCAAGTATCTGATTTGATTTGAATAATGATCATTTATCATGCAAAAAACTTTTACTCCGAAGGAATG
>DPVY01000122.1:3293-7271 GCA_003527965.1 Fidelibacterota bacterium | reverse complement strand
GAAAAACGGTGCCGACCAGGTCGACGTCATGATCGTTAACCGGACTAATGCCAGTATAACCGTACGGCTGGGAGAAATCGAAGAATTGAAACAGGCCAATCCCAAGTCTCTCGGAATCAGGGTTTTCAAGAACAAGCGGAAAGCGCTCACTTACACAAGCGATTTTCGCAAAGATTCACTGAAGAAGCTGGTTAAGCGTACCACAGAAATGGCAAATGTAACCACTGCCGATGAATACAACGGGCTTCCGGAGCGAAATCTTTTAGGTATTGCCGCCGAAACTTTAGCTCAATTCGATAAAAATATCGGGACGATCAGCACTGCGCAAAAAATCCGGATGCTTAAAGACATGGAAAAAATCGGCATGGAAAAAGATCCGTTAATCAGCAACTCCGATGGCGCCAACTGGCACGATTCCCGATCCCATGTGATTCTAGCCAATTCGGAAGGCTTTTACGGCGAGGAAGACTACACCTCTTTTTCTTTGAGTTTATCACTGTTGGCTGAAAAGGATAATGTCAAACAGACCGATTACTGGTATTCCGCCAGCCGCTTCTTTGATCGGTTGGACCCGATTGAAAAAATTGCCAATACTGCAGCTGACCGTACATTGCGAAAAATCGGCGGTGTTAAACCCAAAACACAGAAAATACCCGTGGTCTTTGATCCGGTTGTAGGAAGAGATTTCCTCAATATTATTGCATCAACAGTTGTCGGTAACGCGATCTACACTAAAAATTCCTTTCTCGTTGATAAACTAAACGAGAAAATCGCCGTTGACCAACTGACGATAATCGACGACGGCTTACTGGAATACGGATTAGGTTCACGCCGCTTTGACGACGAAGGGCTGCCCAGCCGCAAGAACGTGGTCATCGATAAAGGCGTCCTGAAAACTTATCTTTGCGACTGCTATTCTGCCCGGAAATTAAATCAGCCAACAACGGGATCGGCGTCCCGGGGGGTCAGTTCCAATCCATCATCAAGCACATCGAACTTCTTCATGCAGAATGGCACGATCCCGCCGGAAGAGATCATCGCTTCGGTAAAAGACGGGCTCTACCTGACCAGCGTGGACTGGGTCGGCATTAATTATATAACCGGCGATTATTCCCGCGGCGCGACGGGTATCTGGATCAAAGACGGAAAACTCTCTCATCCGGTTCAGGAATTCACTGTGGCGAGCAATATGCTGGAGATGATGAAGAATATTTCCATGATCGGCAACGACCTGGAATTCCGCGCCAGCAAAGCCGCGCCGACATTCAAAATCGACGAGATGATGATCAGCGGATTATAGGTCAAACCGGCCCGGGAAATTGACCGGGAGGCTAATATTGTGACGATATTTCCGGACTCGGGATGCAAGTATATGAGTACTCTGTATGCATAGCGGGAAGGTGTACAGACTAAATTGGAGACACCGTGAGTGAAATTCAAGCGCTAAAGAAGACCCTGGATCGGCAACGGATTGAATATTCCGAGTATGCCGAGCTGAAGCGCTATACCACTTTTCGGATCGGCGGTCCGGCGCGATTACTGGTTTTCCCGGATAATAGCCGCCGGCTTCAGCAGGTAGCCGAATCCGCCGCTGAATTCGGTTTGCCCTGCAAAGTATTAGGCATGGGCAGTAATGTATTGGTTGCTGATTTAGGATTTGATGGCGTCGTGATTATTAACCGTTCGACGCATTGGGAAATCCGCAGGTTGGAGTCTTTGCCCGGTTTAGGTGAAAATGTCGCCGATGTCGCTGTGCGGGTAGATTCCGGTATGCCGGTAAATAGCCTGATGAAAACGCTTTTCAAAGAGGGGATTACGGGGCTGGAATGGTTTGCCGGAATTCCCGCGAGCGTGGGCGGCGCAATCTATACGAATATGCATGGTGGCGATTACTTTTTCGGAGATTTGGTAGTCAATGCGGCTCTTTTTGACGGACAATCCACGAGGGAGGTTGATGGTGTCTATTTTCAATTTGAATACGACCGGAGCCGATTGCATGATACCAGTGAACTTGTTCTTTGGGCGGATCTTCGTCTGAAAAAAGGCAATGTGGAAAATGCCCGGCAACGAGCATCGCAGCAACTCAAATCAAAAGCTCATTACCCGCATCGCTCAGCTGGTTGTGTTTTTCGCAACCTTAGTGAGGAAGATCGGCGGCGTCTGAACCTGCCGACCGCCTCGGTAGGATATATCATGGATAAGGTCCTGCAGCTGAAAGGTCATCGCATCGGTGACGCGATTATATCCCGTCAGCATGCCGCTTTTATAGAAAATATCGGCAATGCCCGGGCGACCGATGTCAATCAACTCATTAAATTGATGCAAACCAAAGCCGCTGAGCAGTTAGGTGTTGATTTGAAATTGGAGATTGAACTCATCGGTAATTTTGAAGAATTAATTGCTGAAGATTAAAGTATATCGGTTTTGAGGAGCCGTTAATGTCAATTATCAACAAGGAAAAAACATGGCAAAATTAAAAATAGAAGGTGGTATTCCGCTAAAGGGTGAAATCCGGGTGGCTGGTAATAAAAATGCGGCTCTGCCGATTATTGCCGCAACGGTCCTGACGGATGAAGAGTGTATCATTGAAAATGTTCCCGAGATTAGAGATGTCCGGTCTATGCTGGCTATCCTGAAAGACCTTGGTAAAAAAGTAGAAAACCTTTCACCGAATATTTACCGGATCAGCGGTTCTCTTCAGCACAGTAGCCTCCGGGCCGATCTGACCGGAAGTTTGCGGGCATCGATATTGTTTATGAGCGGTCTGCTGGCCCGGACCGGCGAGATTGATATGGCGCCGCCGGGAGGCTGTGTCATCGGTCGACGTAATGTGGAAAGCCATTTTGAAGTTATCCGGGCTTTCGGTGCGCAACTCGAATTTTATGCAGATGGCTACCGGGCGACTCTTAGTAATCGGACTCCGGCATCGATTTTTTTAAAAGAATCTTCAGTAACCGCTACGGAAAACGCCATGTTATTAGCAGCTGCGACACCCGGTTTAAGTGTCGTTGAGAATGCCGCCGGCGAACCCCATGTCACCGACCTGTCCAACGTTTTGTCGAAGATGGGCGCTACTATTGAGGGGAGCGGAACCAACCGGATTTTTATTACCGGCAATGCAAAACTTCAGGGCTTCACGCACCGGGTCGTATCCGATCACATTGAGGCCGGGACTTTTGCAATTGCGGCGGCTTGTACCCGGGGCGACCTGGTCATTCACAATGCCGACCGTGAATACCTTAAAATGACGGAGTATTATCTCCGCCAGATGAACGTGTCACTGGAATTCTCCGATGAGCACACTCTGCGAGTTATGCCGTCGCAATTAATTTCAAAGGCGAAAAAGATTCAGGTCGGTTTGTGGCCCGGTTTTCCCACCGATCTGATGAGCCCGATGATTGTTCTGGCTACCCAGGCTGAAGGCACCACGCTATGTCACGACTGGATGTATGAATCACGGATGTTTTTCGTGGATAAACTGATTATTATGGGCGCCGATATTACCCAGTGTGATCCCCACCGGGTGCTGGTTGCCGGACCGACACGTTTGCGTGGGCAGGAATTGAGCAGCCCGGATATTCGGGCCGGGATTGCCCTGGTCATTGCCGCTTTGACGGCGAAAGGTACGAGCATTATCGACCGCATCGAAATTGTGGATCGTGGCTATGAAGAGATCGAGAAACGGTTTGAGCTACTCGGCGCCAGGGTCCGGCGATTCGATTAAACGGAAATAATGTTCCCGCGCTTGTGATTCTTGGTCGGTTGATACAATGTATTAAATTTTCGCTGCCCAAAAATCATTTGCTAACTTTCCAAATTTAAACTTGATTATATCATCTAAAATATATAACGTTCTTTATGAAAATTATTCGCACCCAGGTAGCGATGCATATCATGAATAAGGGATTAAAGGAAATCAAAAGTCCAATTGATAACCTGGAGCTTTAATGATTATTAAAGGTAGACATATACTCCCAA
>DPVY01000122.1:0-2924 GCA_003527965.1 Fidelibacterota bacterium | reverse complement strand
GAAATATATGTCTACTCTTAGATATACACAAAACCGTTATAGGTAATAACCCAGAATGAAAGAAAATTTAGTTCAAGAACTTGAAAAGCTAGTCAAAGATTTTCCACTTGATAATCGAGACCGTTTTGGCCGTGCAATAGAAGGTCCGCTTTGGTCTGGATCTGATATTGCTCATAAGATTATTGAATTAATTAAATCAGACAAAAGATTGGAGATATTTGACAACCATCACCAAAGGTTTGGGGATTCCTCATACATGATTTCATATAATGATTTGTTATTATGGTTAGAAGAATCTACTAGAAGAATTGGGGCTGACAAATCAGTTGATAATTTGTTTAAATATACTGCTGCCAAGTCTGTGTCTGTTCAATATGTAGAGTTAATTATAGGAACGTTAGCCGATTCGGAATATACGTTTTGTAATGGAATTAAATTAACTAGTCCGCATAACCTCGCCAATTTGGAATTGGCAGCTACTCTAGTTAATGAGTCTTATTATGCGCAAACTCCATATCCAAAAGTAACTATGGTTCTGATTGGTTATGTGAACCATCCAATTATACACAAGCGAGCTGATATTGATTACGGCATGTGGGAAAAAATTGAGACACCTCATGAACAGCTCGAAGATGTTCGACTTTGTATTAGTTTATCCAGACATCCTAGGCATGGAATTCACTCCCTCGCAAGGACATATTCGGTAAGTGCAGACCTACCATTTTTAAAAAAGGGTACATCTTGGAGCCTTTTGCCTTTTAAGTATCCTAGCATGCAGAACTCAATACTAGAAATGGAACTTCGGAATGCAGATGAATTACTAAACAAGTATCAAAATCTTGAACCAGATTTCAAACAGCATTTAAAAATTCCTCTTCACAAACTCAATGATTATGGATCTGGTGAGGATTCTGTTGATAAAGCCATTGATTTAAGAACGTGTTTAGAATCCATATTCTTAGGAGAGGATGACAAAGAGCAAATTGGATTTCGTCTGGCTCTCAGAGCTTCATTGCTCTTAGGAACGGACTTTGGAAATCGTAAGGAAATTTTTTCTCTTATGAAGAAAACTTACTCTATAACCTCCCGTGCGGTGCACAACGGAAAGTTTGATAAAAAGGATAAAATAAAAGATTTGGATAAAGCAGCTCAATTAGCTAGGAAAGCATTAATTCACTTAATTAATAACGGTCCGGTTGATTGGGAAGAACTTGAACTAAGAAAATAAACTACCTACAACAACACCTAAGCCGCATTTAAACACCGGCTTAGGTGCAAAACGTTATCCGAAATATTTCAGATGTAGTCAAGCTGATAAAACAATAAAAGATACTGTGAATAGCAATTGGATATTATCTAAAATTGATAAAGGGTCGTAGTTTTCGATTAACGGTCGGATAAAAATTTCAAACCATTTTTCTATAATCCTAAAAAATCATTTATTCTTGTTGATATTTTGGATTAGTTTGTAATACCTTTCATTAGATAGATGAAAACGGTTGCAACAAGAGATTATTATGAGTAAACCGACGGTATTAATCATTAAATTAGGCTCAACCTACCGGGAACTCATTTCGAGATGGGGCGATTTTGACAAGTTGATTATCAATTCCGTGCCGGATTTATCTGTAAAGTGGAAGTCTCAAAAGATTGAAAATGTGGTTCCTGAAACTATTGAAAAATACCAGGGGATTATCTTTACAGGTGCTCATGATTCATTACTAACGCCCTATCCCTTTTTAAAGGGTGCAGAGCGGCTTATTGATTATATCATAGATTTGAGAATATTTACCCTGGGAATTTGTTTCGGACATCAGTTGATTAACAAATTGCTCGGTGGTGAAGTTTGTCGTAATCCTCTGGGACCAGAAATCGGAGTGTCGACGATTCAATTGACGTTATCCGGTTTAGTCGATCCGATTTTTAACGGTTATGGTCATTCGAAAATACAGGTATACTCATCTCATTTTGATATAGTAACGTCAATTTCCGATAATACGGAATGCCTGGCCTGGAACGAACAGTCCGAATTTCAGGCTACAAGGTACGATTCATTTATTTATACCACTCAATTTCATCCTGAATATAATAAAAATGTCATGGCTTATTACATTAATAAAAATTTCGCTGTTTTAAAGAATGAACACTATCGGAATCCGCTGAATATCCCCAAACCATCTGATATCCTTCAAAATAATAAACAGATTCGAAATAGTTCAAAAATTCTGGGAAATTTTCTGTCATTAATAATCCAAGCTAACCTGAAAGCCTGATTATGCTCCCGGTATTTAATCATCCCTGGGACGTTAACATTGCTGAAGCGAGGGAAATTCAATATCAGCTGAAAAAGAAATTAATTCAAGATCCTCTGCCGCGATCAATCAATACTATCGCCGCCGTGGATGTTTCCTATACACGCTGGGACCGGGTTGGCTATGCAGTACTGGGAATTTTTTCTTTAATCAACGACAACGGAGATGGGAAGTTTACGGTCAAAGAAGAGTTGATTAAAACCCGGATTGAATCAGTGAAATTTCCTTATGTACCCGGTTATTTGAGTTTTCGTGAAATTCCAATATTGCTCCCGCTTTTTGAAGAAATAAGTGAGGAAATTGATGTAATTATTGCCGATGGTCAGGGCATTGCTCATCCGCGGGGAATCGGTTTGGCGGCTCACCTTGGACTGCTATTTGACCTTGCCAGTATAGGTTGTGCGAAATCTAAACTGGTTGGAGATTATACGGAGCCCGGAATCCTGAAAGGGGATTATTCGGATTTGTTCCTTAATCAGCGGATTATAGGAAGAGTCTTAAGAAGCCGGGACGGGTGCAAACCGCTTTTTGTATCCCCGGGGCATAAATGTTTGGTTCCGGATGCGATGAATTTTATATTAAATCTTTGCAGTAAATATCGGATTTGCGACC
>DPVY01000174.1 GCA_003527965.1 Fidelibacterota bacterium | reverse complement strand
AAACACGTCAACTCTGGAAGGGTTATTATCCGAAATTCAAACCTGGCCCGGTGTATTACAAACACGAACTTATATCGTTCTTTCCAGTTACAAAGATTTTTCTTCCCTGAAACCTTCCAACGCAATGTTAAAATAAGCACAGGTTTTTATTAAAAATAATGATTAATGATATAAAATCAGAAATAGATACCCTCGAACCGAGGGTCAGTGAACTTCGGAGGTTCCTTTGACGTTGAATCAAAACAACGTCAGCTGGAAGAATATCAGGAAAAAATAGCGGCAAGTGATTTCTGGAATGATCGGGAAAGGGCCCAGAATATCCTTCAGCAGGTCAGCTCTATCGAAACCGATTTAAAGCAATATCAATCCATTCAAACACTGTTCAGCGATATCAAAGAACTCATTGAATTAGCTATAGATGAAAATGATGAGTCTGTTCTTGCCGATATTCAGTCGATGATCCGGGAATTGAATGACAATCTTGATAAAATTGAATTTCAGAACATGCTGAGTGATGAAGACGATTCAAAGAATGCCATAATGACCATACATCCCGGCGCCGGTGGAACCGAATCGCAGGATTGGGCGGAGATGTTACTCAGAATGTATACGCGCTGGTTTGAAAGGTCCGGTATGGATGCCGAAATCATTAACCTGATCAAGGGTGACGAAGCCGGTATTAAAGAGGTTACAATAGAAATCAAAGGACCTTATGCTTACGGCTATCTGAAGTCGGAAGCGGGGATTCACCGTCTGGTACGAATTTCGCCGTTTGACTCCAATCGTCGGCGACATACATCCTTCGCCTCGGTTTTTGTATACCCTGAAGTTGAAGAAGACGTTGAGATTGAAATCAATACCGAAGATTTACGGATTGATACTTACCGTGCCAGTGGCGCCGGCGGTCAACATGTCAACAAAACCGATTCCGCAATTCGGATTACTCACATTCCAACCGGCATAGTGGTTCAGTGTCAGAACGAGCGTTCTCAGTATAAAAACAAATCTTCTGCTTTAAAGATTTTGAAAGCGCGCCTATATCAGTTAAGAAAAGAAGAGCAGAAAAAGGAACAATCCGAGATAGAAAAAAATAAAAAAGATATTTCCTGGGGTAATCAAATTCGTTCCTATGTATTTCAACCCTATACAATGGTCAAAGATCATCGTACTAAGTGTGAAAATACAAATATTCAGGCTGTCATGGATGGCGATATTGACGAATTTTTACGTCAGTACTTAATTTATACCACTAAAATGAGGAGAAAGTAATCTTGAATAACCAAGAACAGCAAATTGGTAAATCTTTAAGCGAAATCCTTCAAATCCGGAAAGAAAAAGTCCGCAAAATCCGGGAAATGGGCTTCGAACCTTATGCCTATAATTTCCCTAAAAGCCATTCCAACAAGGCTGTTCTTGATAATTTTGCCGAATTGGAAGAAACTACTATCGTTAAAATTGCCGGGCGCATCATGGCTATCCGAAGAATGGGACGCGCCAGTTTTTGCCATGTCCAGGACGAGGGCACCAGATTACAGATCTATTTTCAGGAAGATAAAATCGGTAAGAAAAATTATGACCTTTTTCGGCTGTTGGACATCGGTGACATTATCGGTGCCGTGGGTAAAGTCTTCAAGACCCGTACCGGCGAGATTACTATTTATGCCGAAGAACTCCACCTGCTGACTAAAAATGCCCGCCCAATTCCGGTTGTAAAGGAAAAAGACGGTAACATATTTGATGCTTTTACCGATAAAGAACAGCGTTATCGCCAGCGCTATCTCGATCTGGTTGTCAATCCCGAAGTCAAACAGACGTTCAAAATGCGGAGCCACATTATCCAATGGACCCGGGATTTTCTCAACGACCACGGCTATCTGGAAGTGGAAACACCTACTCTTCAACCGATCTACGGTGGTGCCTCGGCACGTCCGTTTAAGACCCATTACAATGCCCTGAATCGCGACGTTTATCTCAGGATTGCCGACGAACTCTATCTCAAACGACTCATCATCGGCGGATTCGAAAAGGTTTATGAAATTGCCAAGAACTTCCGTAATGAAGGCATCGATAAAACCCACAACCCGGAGTTTACCGCTCTGGAATTTTATCAAACTTACGTGGATTATCGCTTTCAAATGGATTTTGTCGAACAACTGTTCCGGTACATTGCCAAACAGATCGGTAAAACCATTTACGAGTACGGTGACTATACCATCGACATTGAAAAGCCTTTCCAGCGCCGGAAAATGTTTGACCTGCTGAAAGAGTATGTCGGCACCGATGTTTCCGCATTATCACAGAAACAACTTGAAGAATTGTGCGTCGAGAAGGGATTGGAAGTTAATCCAAAACTCGGCTATGGTAAAATGATTGAACTTCTTTTTGATAATTTTGTCGAAGATAAATTGGTTCAGCCCACCTTTGTGACAGATTATCCGAAGGCTATTTCCCCCTTTGCAAAATCCAAGCAGGGCAGTGATTCCGAAATCGTGGAACGCTTTGAACTATATATCGCCGGGCAGGAATTTGTCAATGCTTTTAGCGAGTTGAACGACCCCTTTGATCAGAGAGAGCGTCTGGAAAACCAGAATCAATTGCGTGATCTTGGTGATGAAGAAGCCCAGTCTATGGATGAAGAATTTGTCACTGCCATGGAATACGGTATGCCTCCCACCGGTGGTGTTGGTATCGGCATTGACCGGATGGTGATGTTTTTTACCAACCAGAGTTCTATCAGGGACGTAATTCTCTTCCCGCAACTTCGGACTTAAAAGGACAACGCGGCTATGTCTCTGCCTTTTTTTATAGCGAAGCGTCATCTCTTTAATCGACATAAAATCGGCTATATATCGTTTATCAGCATTATCTCTACCATCGGACTGGCGGTTGGGGTAGCTGCGCTGATTATCACTATATCTGTTTTAAACGGCTTCGAAAATGTCATCAAAGAAAAATTAATCGGATTTGATGCCCACATCAGGCTAAGATTGTTTAACGGACAAACTTTCGAATCTGCGGACAGTATTTCACTAAAATTAGCGGAAATCCCCGCTATTCGGGAAATTGTTCCTTACATTCACGCTACTGTAATGATTCGCTACAAGAGTGCTGCCGACGGCGTAGTTCTCGAGGGACTTAGGGAAGATGACATTCACAAGACCCTCGATATTCAGCGATTTCTGAAAACTGGCTCGATGACTTTCCATACAGAAAATAATGGTGACGGCATTGTCATCGGTAAAAAGCTGGCTAATTATCTGGATGCCGATATAGGTGACCGGGTTTACCTTTTTGTTCTGCATTCACCCTCGGAGTCGTCCACCCGGCCCCGGGTTGGCACGTTCACAATTACCGGCATCTATGAATCCGGAATTGCCGATTATGATGATATTTTTGTATATACCAGCCTCGAGGCTACCCAAAAACTATTTAACCTTGGCAACCAATTCTCCGGTTTTCAGATGATTCTAAATAATCCTTATGATGCCGGCGCCGTCACGGACCAGATCAATTCTATCCTGGGCTATCCCTATCATGCCATGAGCTGGCTCGATTTACACATGAATCTTTTCGAATGGTTGCGGGTTCAGCGGCTGCCGATTATGATTATTTTTGGGCTGATTGCGCTGGTAGCGATCTTTAATATTATCAGTTCTCTGACGATGATTGTGATCGAAAAGACTAAAGATATCGGCGTATTGAAAAGCATGGGGATCAATCGTCGCCAGATCGGCGCTGTTTTTCTAATCGAAGGCACAATCATTGGGATTGCCGGCACATTCCTTGGATTTATCATAGCAATTGTCCTGACCTGGATTCAAATGCGGTTTAATATCATATCCATTCCTGAAGACGTATATTTTATGAACCAGCTACCAATTGAACCAAAACCCGTCTATTTCATGGTTATCGGCACAATTGCCATTATCAGTTCTATGGCTGCAACGATTTACCCGTCTTTGAAAGCCATGCGCCTGACGCCAACGGAAGCGATTAGATATGAATAAACATCTATTAAACTGGATATCTTTGCGCTATTTCAGGTCTAAAAAACAGACCGGTCTGATATCCTTCACATCCTATGTATCAATTGCCGGCACTGCCCTGGGTGCGTTTGCCCTTTTGGTAACGTTAAGCGTCCTGAATGGTTTTGAGTCGGAAATATCGTCAAGAGTCATCGATCTGGAATCCCATATCCGCGTCACCGGTAAAGATATTACGGATGTAGAATTTAAAGAAATCGGTGTCCTGCTTCAGTCCTATAACGTCAATGCCGTTTATCCTTTTGTTATTAAAAAATCCGTTTTATCGACACCAGGCGCCGATGCAGTGATCCGGCTTAAAGGCGTTGATTCAACTATATTCACCGAGAAAATTATTAATGAAAAGGTCCTAATCCGGGGCAACAATACCTTTTTAGTGCCAACTTCCGACCTCCCCGGAATTGTTGTCGGATACCGCCTGGCGGATAAATTGGGGCTTTATCTTGGCGATACAATCAATGTAGTGAATCCTCTGGATATTAAGAGCACTTTTAGTATTCCTTTTGTCGGGCGGTTTGTACTTTGTGGGGTGTTTAAACTCGATCTTTTTGATTACGATGAAAATCTGGCTTTTGTCGACATCAAAGAAGCCCAGAAAATATTCAAATTAGACAACCGCTATTCCGGAATTGATATCCGGTTTGATAATTATAAGCACATTTCCCGGATCAAAGCGCTTTTACAGGACAATCTCGATTCCCGTTTTGATGTTATGAGCTGGGAGGACCTGCATAAGGATCTCTTTGGCGCCATGAAACTGGAAAAATACGGTAGCTTTCTGGCGCTAAGTTTTATCATTTTAATCGCTATTTTTAACTTAACCAGCTCCCTGGTTATGCAGGTTATGGAAAAAATCCGGGAAATCGGTATGATGTTAACTCTGGGTATGAATCGTAAACATATTGGTGGCATTTTTCTGCGTATAGGGCTTATAACCGGAAGTTTAGGATTGTCTGTTGGGCTTTTACTCTCATTATTACTCTGTCTGCTTCAGCAATATTTCCGTTTTATCCCTCTGCCCGCGGTCTATTTCATTCCCTATTTACCCGTTCAGGTTCATCTTCTTGACGTTATGGCAATCGCCGTTTCCGGTCTGATTTTAATTTATTTCGGCACATTCTATCCCAGCTGGCGAGTCAGCAAACTCGCTCCATTGGAGGCAATTCAATATGAAAAATGATTCTCATCCCGTACTCGATGTCGTCAATCTTTCAAAATCCTATCACACAGATGGAATTCTGGTGCCTGTTTTAAGGGATATTTCCTTTTCCATAAATACAGGTGAAGTCATTGCCGTTACAGGGCCATCGGGGATCGGAAAATCGACCTTATTAAACTTGATTGGAACCCTTGATTATCCCGATACCGGTGAAGTGAATTATCAGGGCGTCAATCCCTTTACCCTCCCGGAAAAAGAGATTGCCCGGTTCAGGAATGAGACCATCGGTTTTGTTTTTCAATTTCATCATTTGTTGCCGGAATTTACCGCCCTGGAAAACGTCATGATTCCTTCCATTATATACCACCATAAGCTCGAATCGGCAAGATTAAAAGCAATCGAGATGCTGGAGCGGGTTGGATTAGGTCATCGTATCAAACACCGCCCTTCCGCTTTGTCCGGCGGAGAACGTCAGCGGGTCGCCGTTGCCCGGGCATTAATCAATGATCCCCTGGTCGTTCTCGCTGATGAGCCATCGGGTAACCTGGATAAAAATAATAGCGAAATGCTGATTAACCTGCTCCTTGAACTGAACCAACAGTTTAAGCGGACTTTTATTATTGCGACACACAATTCGGATATTGCCCATAGATCTCATCGAATCCTGTCTCTAAACGATGGAACAGTCCGGTTTGAGTAAAAGTTTAATTGACATTGGGTGTTCTCACGTTTTATATTCAAATAGAGGTATTAACGAACTATGAAAGAAGATTTCTCAAAACTAATTCAGCAAATTATAAAGGACGCTCGTGATCAGGCGATCCGTCTCGGGCATAATTATGTTGATTCCGAACACCTGTTCCTGGCTGTTATTCATCATCCTCAAAGTCAGATAGTTGAAATTTTATCTCGATTTGACATTAATGTCGATGAGGTCACCAAGGACATCGAAGATGCGGTTCAACCTGGTGGTGAAACCATGCAAATGGGACACCTTCCATTGACAAAACGAGCCGAACAGATTCTCCGTAACACCTATTACGAAGCCCAGCAGCTCAATGCGGATGAAATCACTGATATTCATATCGTTCTGGCAATACTGAAACAGGGTGACGGAATTGCATATAAGGTTCTCGTTACTTTCGGCATTGATTACAATACATTAAGAGAAGAATTGATCGGGGGTGAATACAATCGGGAAATAATTCCTAAGCGGAAAAAGCACCAGAGCAGAACACCCGCTTTAGACCATTTCTCCCGGGATGTCACTGAGAAAGCCCGTAATGGAGAACTTGATCCGGTGATTGGGCGAAATAGAGAGATCGAACGGGTCGCTCAGATTTTATCCCGCCGGAAAAAGAACAATCCCGCCCTTATTGGTGAACCAGGCGTCGGTAAAACAGCAATTGCCGAGGGACTCGCTATGCGTATCATAGAAAAAAAAGTGCCGCGTCTGCTTTATAATAAACGCATTATCGACCTGGATTTGCCGGCAATTGTCGCCGGAACTAAATACCGCGGTCAGTTCGAGGAGCGGATGAAAACGATAATGCAGGAGATCGAACATTCCGATGACATTATCCTGTTTATCGACGAACTTCATACTATTGTCGGCGCCGGCGGAGCGTCGGGCTCTATCGATGCGGCCAATATGTTCAAACCAGCCCTCGCCCGTGGAGATATTCAGTGCATCGGTGCAACGACACTCGATGAATACCGTAAAGTTATCGAAAAGGACGGCGCATTGGAGCGGCGTTTTCAGAAAATTATCGTCGATCCACCTCAAAAAAGTGAAACCGTGGATATCCTGAAGGGTCTGCAGAAACGTTATGAAGAGCATCACCACGTAAAATATACGACACAGGCGTTAATTGCCGCCGTAGAATTAAGTGACCGTTACATTACCGATAAATTTATGCCCGATAAAGCTATTGACGTTATAGATGAAGCCGGTGCGCGCGTTCATCTGCGGAACATTAATATTCCTAAATCTATCACTGAGATGGAAGAAAAAGCCGGTAAAATTAAACAGGCTAAAGAAGCCGCGGTTATTGAACAGAATTTTGAAAAAGCCGCTGAATTTCGTGATAAGGAGCGTAAACTTCGCCAGCAAATTAAACAGAGTTATGAACAATGGGAAAAAGAAACCGCCACATCAATCATCACCGTAACGGAAGAAGATATGGCCGATGTGGTTGCCATGATGACAGGTATTCCGATTAACCGCGTTGCAAAATCGGAGAATAAAAAACTGCTCAATATGGAAAGAGAACTAAAAAAATACATTGTCGGTCAGGATGACGTTATCCATACAATTTCCCGCGCTATTCGCCGATCCAGGGCTGGTATAAAAGATCCCAGGCGACCGATTGGCAGTTTTCTGTTCATGGGACCAACTGGTGTTGGTAAAACGGAATTGGCTAAGGTCATTGCCCGGTTTCTGTTTGACAGCAAGGACGCTCTGGTAAAAATTGACATGTCCGAATACATGGAAAAGTTTGCGGTTTCGCGCCTCATCGGAGCACCTCCCGGGTATGTCGGCTATGAAGAGGGCGGTGAATTAACCGAACGGGTTCGTCGTCATCCTTATGCCGTTGTACTTTTCGATGAGATTGAGAAAGCTCACGCCGATGTCTTTAATATTCTCCTGCAGATTTTTGACGATGGAGTATTGACCGACAGCTTCGGCAGGAAAGTAGATTTTAAGAACACGATCATTATCATGACAACCAATATCGGTTCCCGCAATATCCGCAGCGGAGGATTCGGGTTTTCCAAAGCTGAGCCGGGGAGTGACTACAAAATCATGCAGAAAAAGATGATCGAAGAGGCCCGTAGACTATTTAATCCGGAATTCATTAACCGGATCGACGATCCGATTGTATTCCGGTCCTTAACCCGCGAAGATATCCTGAAGATCATCGACATTCAATTGAAAGATGTTAAAAAGAATCTTTCAAATTCAAATATCGACCTTATAATTAATAAAGCAGTTAAAGAGATCATTTTGGAAGAGGGCTTTAAACCCGAATATGGCGCGCGTCCGTTAAGACGGGCAATTCAAACCCTGATCGAAGATCCTATTGCCGAAAAATTGCTGAACGGATCGCTTGTTAAAGGCAGACCAATAGAGGTTAAGGTTAAAAATAAGAATAAACAATTGATGTTTACGAATCCCGAACCTCGTAAATATATTAAATCGGTGACGTTAAAAGAGTAGGGACACGGCCTTTTTCCGACATCTTTTCCGATTAATTTTCATTATTTTACCATATTAAAGTATAGTCTGACGTATTGTCGTAGCAAATTTTTGGCATAACATTTGTCATAATTACGCTGTCTTTTAAAATTGTGAAAATTAATAACAATATACAAAATGATTTAAAGGAGTTAAAAGATGGGAAAAATAATCGGAATCGATCTGGGTACAACCAACTCATGTGTCGCCGTAATGGATGCTGGAAAACCACGGGTTCTTGAAAACTCGGAGGGGCGTTCCGTTACGCCTTCGGTCGTGGTATTCAAAAAAGACGGTGAACGTGTCGTGGGTGATACGGCGAAACGCCAGATAGTGACAAATCACGACCGGGCAGTCTATTCAGTAAAACGCTTTATGGGGCGATTGTTCAAAGAAGTTGACCATGAAAAAGAGGAAGTGCCTTTTAAGACCGTTCAGGGTCCCAGCGGCGATGTCCGCATTAATGTGGCTGGTCATGATTACTCGCCGCCTGAAATTGCAGCTATGGTACTTCAGAAAATGAAGCAAACTGCCGAAGAGAAACTTGGCGAGAAAATTACGGAAGCCGTCATCACGGTTCCGGCCTATTTTAACGATTCTCAGCGTCAGGCGACCAAAGACGCCGGTAAAATTGCCGGTCTGGATGTCAAACGCATAATAAATGAACCAACAGCCGCTGCGCTGGCCTATGGTCTTGATAAGAAAAAAGATGAAAAGATTGCCGTATACGATTTTGGTGGGGGCACATTTGACATCTCGATTCTGGAAATCGGTGATGGTGTCTTCGAAGTAAAATCCACCAGCGGCGATACTCATCTGGGTGGTGACGACTTGGATCAACGCATAATCAACTGGCTCGTCGACGAATTTAAGAAAAAAGAGGGTGTCAATTTAAAAAAGGATCCCATGGCTTTGCAACGTCTGAAAGAAGCCGCAGAAAAAGCAAAAATTGAACTTTCTTCCAACACGGAAACCGAGATCAACTTACCTTACATCACTGCCGGAGCAGCCGGACCAATTCATATGCTTGAAAAACTGACCCGTGCAAAATTTGAATCGCTTGTAGAGGATCTCATTGAACGTACCCACAAACCTTGTTTGCAGGCGTTGAAAGATGCTAAGCTGTCTCCCGGTGACATTAACGAAGTTATTCTGGTTGGTGGTTCAACCCGTATTCCAAAAGTCCAGAAATTGGTAAAAGAAATCTTCGGCATAGAGCCGAATAAAAGCGTTAATCCCGATGAAGTTGTCGCTATCGGCGCTGCGATTCAGGGGGGAGTGCTCGGCGGTGAAGTTCATGATATTTTATTACTTGATGTTACGCCTCTCTCACTTGGTATCGAAACCCTCGGCGGAGTATCGACGAAATTAATTGAACGCAACACAACCATTCCAACCCGCAAAAGCGAAATATTTTCAACAGCTGCCGATAATCAAACCACAGTGGAAATTCATGTATTGCAAGGTGAACGCGCTATGGCGGCTGATAACAAAAGCATCGGTAAATTTCATCTGGACGGTATCCCACCGGCACCGCGTGGCATTCCTCAGATTGAAGTTACTTTTGATATCGACGCAAACGGTATCCTGAATGTATCGGCTAAAGATAAAGCTACCGGTAAAGAGCAGAGTGTGCGCATTCAAACATCCAGTGGATTATCCGATGATGAAAAAGAGCGCATGGTTAAAGATGCTCAGGCACACGAAGAAGAAGATAAACGGCGTAAAGAGGAAGTTGATATACGCAATCAGGCTGATTCAATTATCTATCAAACCGAAAAGAACCTGACCGAATATGGTGAAAAGCTTGAAGCCGAAGAAAAAGGCAAGATTAATAATGCTCTCGAACAACTGAAGAAAGCTCAGAGTGGAAATGACATCAAGGCTATGAAAGAAGGTATCGAAAATATCAATAAGGTCTGGTCGGAAGTATCAACAAAAATGTACGAACGCGTCAAAACCGAAACTCCTCCGCCAAATGCCGAACAGCAACAACCCGGCGGCGAAGCTCAGGGCGGTGAATCTTCCGGCAAGGAAGATAATGTTGAGGATGCCGACTTCGAAGTCGTTGATGATAAATAATATAGATGCTTCTTTTACTTCAAAGGGGGGAGAGTTTTATCCCCCCTTTTTTTTTATTCAGATATCGTTGAAAACTTTTGGTTTTTAGTGAATTTCATAGTACTTTTCATAGTTATTTTAGAATAGAAACGGCGACGTACCCAAGTGGCTAAGGGAGCGGTCTGCAAAATCGTTATTCACCGGTTCGAATCCGGTCGTCGCCTC
>DPVY01000241.1:3100-3471 GCA_003527965.1 Fidelibacterota bacterium | reverse complement strand
GTTGGGACTGATACGCAGTTTACGAAATGGTTTGAACCTGGAAGTAAATTCAACGTGGCTAATAGCGGGTTGGGGAATAATGGTGACTATATAGTACACCTTGTGTCCGATGATACTCATATAACAACGGAAAGTAATTTTGCGGCGGATGAATCGGGCTTGAAATTCTCGGTACTGGGTACGTTCTTTGAGGGATATCCGCCGGGTGGCAATAAGAACCTGCATACTTATAATAGTTTTTCATTCAGAACGACAATAGCGGCGCCGGTATTGGCAGACGGTGAATATACGCTGGCGAAATGCGAGTACAAGGACATAGGAGCGGGACTGCAATGGTATGCCACAGATCAGCGAAGTGGCAACCTGTTTAC
>DPVY01000241.1:0-2780 GCA_003527965.1 Fidelibacterota bacterium | reverse complement strand
CCGGGGATACGCACGGCTGAAATTATAGATTCTATGATCACGCTGGCGAAAATGGCAAATGATAGCGTTGACGAGAATAAGATAATCAGCACGACATTTGGGGCTGGATTAGAAGGTGGTAGTGGCGCTAAACCAACAATATCTAATTTGGGCGTTACAACCGCCATGCTCAATAATCTGGCGGTAACGCTTGGTAAAATGGCTGTCAATAGCGTGGATGAGAACAAGATAATCTCTGGTATTGGTGACGGGACAACTATAGAAGGCGGTAGTGGTTCTAAATTGTATATTGTTGGGCAACCTAAGTTTAGTGCAACACTGTCAAATGGTGCAGTTGCTAATATACCGGATTCGATAAGTACAACAATTATATTCAATACGTTAATGTATGATATTGGAACTGCCTACAATGTTGCTAACGGTAGATTCACTCCCACAATTGGATATTGGCATGTTGATGTACAAATAATGACGGATACATTATTATTGGCTGTTGATAAATATATCAAATTAAGATTTCTCCGTCACAATACACTATGTTTTTTATTTGATAAGGCATTTTATGGCAACGGGCATACAACTAATTGGCATGTTGGTCTTTCATTTGATTTTTACTCTGATGGCACAACATATTACGAAATTCAAGTTTTACAAAACACAGGTGGGGCAACACGATTAATTGGAATGCCCTCTAATAGCTATGGAAATATATTTTTTAACGCACATAAAATATTATAGGAGATAGATCATGGATATGAGTAAATTATTTTCAGCGGATTACGGATATGAGATTAGTTCAGGTGAATCGGAGACGAGCAGGCGTGTTACCGCTATTATAGTCGGCACGGTTCAGGATGCGGTTAATCACGTGGAGATAAAACTGTGGAACACTGATTGGATAGACCTGACAGACTATTGCGAGCAGAAGATATTGTATCCGCTATCTCCAACGGATGTAAAGATTGTCGGAACGGCGAAGATACTTTTGCTTGAAAGAATAGTTTCGCCATAGTTATATTAGGGCGTTATTTCGCATATATTCAGGTACTTTTTGTCAAATGATGTCATGTTCATGTCAAGTTCTGTGATATTCACGACGGGAGTAGCCTGAATGGGGTTCAGGGGGTCGTAGGTTCAAATCCTCTCGCTCCGACAATGTAAATATCTGATAATCTGTAAGTTAAAGGGGCGTTTTAATTCGCCCCTTTTTTATATTTAAGCCCCATTTTGACGTATATTTGACAAAAGCGACCTTATTTATGTCAGGTTGTGACAGGATTGTGTCATGTTTTTTCGCTGAATGTTGTGTCAAGCGCCCTCACTTTCAACGATTATACTGATTTGTTTCTCAACGCTATCGAGAACGTCTTTTAAGTCAACGGTATCAATCCTGTTTACGGTGCATCCAAGAACTTCTTTTTTGTTAAAAAGTGCATCCATTAAAGGACGGGAAAAAAAGATAACTAATATAAGCAATGCTTAAAATAAACTTTATATTTACTTAAAAAATACTAACAAATAGATAATTACACTTTTGTAATTGGGTAGTTATTGTCCTAATACAGGGTATTCTCTCTCTACAAATAAATACTAACAATTAAAATACTAACACTAACATTTTGTTGGTTAAATGTTAGTATTTTATGTGCTTATACTTATCCTTATATTGTCCCTGCGATTAAAAATATTTGACAATAAGAGGTTAAAATGACGCAAAAGGAATTTATTAAAAAAGTAAGAGAAACCACAAGTAAAAGTGACTTCAACTACTGGCACGTCGAGCACGCCATCAAGTCGGGGCTTATAAAACCAAAGCAGCGCGGGCGGGGTATTCCGAGGGAGTTCACTCTATGTGATTTAGATATTGTAACAAAAAGGCTATTGGGAAATGACTGAACCATGGCAATTAAAAACAATCGCTCCAGACCGCCTGTAGGTTTAGCAGCTCCTGCCGTCGGCAGCCGGTATTGAGCATAAATATTAAAAATTCGGCGAACGGATAATTTTTATCATCGGTGATAATAGTAATTAGAAATTTACGTCATGGCAAATAAAAAAAGATTAGATAAGGTTAAAAAAGTTCTTGACAATTAAATTAGAAAAGATTAGATTTCTAATAGTTGCGAATTGACAGGTTAGGATTATGAACGAATTAAAAAGAATTTTGGAAGAAACGGGATGGAGGAAGGCATGGTTAGCTGGCTTATTGGGCATACATCCATCTCTGATTAGTAAGTGGCTGTCTGGTGAAAGAGATCCAGAAAAGTACATGGGAAAGATAAATAAAATCTTGCAATTGTATAAGCAAGAAAAGATAATGGATACTAAGGTGAAAATGCAGGAAAGAACAAAAGGTGTAGCAATTAGCGAATCTTCACATGCAATTGCGAAGGAATATTGTAAAAAGCGGCAAAAGATATTGGGAGCATGGGTAAGTGAAATTGTTAAAAAAGCTGCGAACGGAGAATTAATTGACGTTTCAACAATAAGCGGTAAGTCAGATCGGAGTGATTAATAGCATTATTAAGAAAAATATGCAGTTAAGCGATAAGAATGAGGTGATTGAGCGGATGCAGAAATTGAAGATGGCAATCGGCGAAATGGAGGTCATATTGTACAAAATTATGGAGAATAAATGAATACAATAACAGTTGACGAGGCAAAGCAAAGAGATCTGGTGCGATTGACGTTATGGCTTAATCCGGAAGAAATAATAAGACTTGGCGCAAAGAAGTTGTTGACAAAAACCTGGGTTCTCAGGGAATACAATAGAATCAAGC
>DPVY01000295.1:711-3355 GCA_003527965.1 Fidelibacterota bacterium | reverse complement strand
CCTGCATCCAGGTCGGATTTTTCGAGAGACGTTCAAAAAAGATTGCGACTGCCTCGGTCGTAAAGGCATGCGCGGGCTCTCTTAAAAAGAATGGTAATTCCAGGTCATGTTTGAAATCATGAATAGCATGACCAAGCTCATGCAGCGAAGTTGACATCCACGACTCTGTAGGTTGAACATTCATCATGACGCGAACATCACCTTTTCTGTCAATATCGGTACAATATGCATGCGGGTACTTGCCTTCACGCTCATAAAGATCACTATTGGCGAGAATTTGATCGACACTTATATCAATACTGCTGTAAAATCGCCGGGCTAATTCAACGACATCTTTATCCTGATAATATCTATCCAGGTTAATTTCTGTAATAACGGGCGCTTCCTGGAAAAATGGATCGGAATAGTGCCAGGGTTTCAAATCGTCCACCTCGATTTCAAATCGCTTTGCCAAAACCTGATCAATTTCTCTTTTGGCTTCTATAAAGGGCAATCTGGTATCTTCATCGAGTTCAATAAAAATACGTTGGATTTCAGCAGGATCCTGTTCACTGATTATTAAACTCATTTGATAATAATCATCAAAACCCATTGACTTGGCGGATTTATTGCGAAGTTTAACGAGTTTAAGAAAGTCTTCCTCGACAATAGTCGCAACCTGCTTGGATGCTTCCCAGGCTTTTTTCCGTAAGCTCATATCAGTGCTTTCGGATAAAATTTTCTTAATATCATTCCCGGTAACGTTTTTGCCGTCGATCTTTCCCCGGAAGGTATTAAATCTTTGTTCAACTTTCGTCGAAATCTTTGTGATTTCATTCAGTAATTCCGGATCGGTCTGATTGGCTAAAAATCCAAGGTACAGCACTTCAATCGTGCGTGCTAAAACCGGATCTTTAATACTTGCATTTTTAAACGCTTCGAGCTTTTTAAAATCTGAATTGTTGGAGTAAATTTTTGTCAAATCCATATCAACCTCGGCATAGCGCTCGTAATATTTGTCCTCTCCGATACCTGTTGCACTCCAATAAGCATGTGCGCTTTCCAGAAATAACGGCTCAATAACAGCAGTTAAGCTGTCAATAAAATGCTTTGATTCCATCTCAATCTGCGACGGTTTTGTTGTGCAACCGGCAACAAGTAAAATGGTAATAATAATCGTGAAAATCCGCTTCATTTTCCACCTCATCTATATATATTAAATTCAACATTACATATGAATTTAGACAGATAGAATAATTAAAACAAGGCAGTCTGGAGATTGGAGATTAGTGATTTCAAATTGCTCCAGAGGAGTTCCTACGGAACAAATATCAAACTTTCCCAAGGTATGGATTTGGCGCAAATTATATCACTCCAATACTCCACTACTCCGTTCTCCGGTTTCCGGTTTTCCCTTCTCCATTCTTAAAAGTTCGGCAACTTCCAATCTTGCTGTAATCGTTTATAGACCGGGGAGGGCAGTTGTACGAGCAGCGGATAAGCATCGGCATTCAACCACCTGATCACCTTTTCCATTTCGGCTCTATCAATTGTCGTGCAGCCGGCGGTCGAGTCACCGGTCACAGAGACGCAATGCAGAATAATGCAGGAACCGGCGCCCTTTTGAGTATCGGCAGTATTATGCTCCACCATCACGCCATAATGATATGCATTTGGCGATCGGTAAATGTGTTCCGACGATTCCCAATCGGCGAGTTCAACTTTATCCGTTTCAACCAGTTTTGTGTAGTACTGTGATTCCATATCATCAACGCATTCCAGGTAATCAGTGACCGGACGATAGGGAATCTTCAGTTCGCCCATTTCTTCAACCGTCGGAAATCCAAAGGCTTCTCCAAGTCGGAATACGCCTGCCGGACTCTTTCCGTCACCTTCCCGCTTGATCGGATTGGAATCCTCGAGAATTTGATAAAGACCTCTGCCCCACCCCAGACCGTTGCGACCAAGAATAACCGGCGCCGGCGGACCGACAGAAACCCAATTTGCTTCAGCATCACAACGTTCATAGCGCTGCATGATTCCCTTTGAAGCGGTCCAGGACGGCGTTGTCACTACGATCATCTGTTGACTGGAATCTGGTATTGGATTTACCGGGGTATTGCTGAGGATGAACATAACAACCATTATCAATGCAGCTATCACTACCAACAAAATCCACAATCTCATGCGAAGCCTGCTCCACATCCGGCGTGGTTACATCGATCCAGGGACGTCAGCAACACCCAGAATATCGTAAGGAACAGCAGCAGCATTATTCCCTGTTTAAATACTTTCATCTATCCTCCGGTAATATTCTATTTTAAATATACTAAATGAAAAACAATTAACGGAATAGTTAAATTCGTTTAACAGGGAATAACCCGAATAAATTCGGAGGTTGGACACGCACCCCTCAATCCACCCAATAAATTGGGTGGTTAACGTTTCAAAGGTGATTAGGCGACTGCTAACAGTTCAAACGTTAATCCCGATGCATCGGGACTTCAGCCGGAGAATGAGAATGAAGTCCACCCTAAATCCCGGCTGTTCCCAACGGGGCTTATTGTAATAGTCGTCATATCGTTTTCCATGCACCAATTCAACCAATTCACCCAAATTTCAAATATCAGATTGCAAATATCAAATATCAAATTTTCCCAAAGGG
>DPVY01000295.1:0-635 GCA_003527965.1 Fidelibacterota bacterium | reverse complement strand
ACCCAATAAATTGGGTGGTTAAAGTTTGGAGATGATATCATTGGAAATTCAACAGGTAAACGATTAAAGAAAATGCCCCGTGAATTCACACAGGGCATTTTACATTACTATAATGATGTATGTCAGGCTTCTTTAACACCAATGCCCGGTTTATCATTGACAACGACATGACCATCGATCAGCGTGGCGCCGACATAGGGATCGTTGCTGATCAGAAGGTTACCATCCAGATCGGCATAATCGATCAACGAACACATCTGAGCGGCGGCGGTAATAGCAACCGAACTTTCGATCATGCAGCCGATCATGATTTTCATGCCCAGTGACTTCGCCAGCCAGATCATCCGCATGGCTTCCTGCAATCCGCCGGATTTCATGATTTTTATATTAATGCCATCATAGGCTTCGGCGAGTTTCGGAATATCCCGTGCAGATTTCACGGCTTCATCGGCAATAATCGGCACCGGTGACCGGTCCCGCAACCAGGCGGTCTCTTCCATCATGTGCGATGGCATCGGTTGCTCGATAAATTCAATCCCGTTTTTCACCAGCCATTCGATTTTCCTGATAGCGACCTCCTTATCGGTCCAGCCTTCGTTAGCATCGACACGAATCGGTTTGTCCGGCGCTTCGGA
>DPVY01000134.1 GCA_003527965.1 Fidelibacterota bacterium | reverse complement strand
CAAATTTTCCCAAAGGGATGCTTTTCTCAAAGAGACTCCTTCGAAGCGGCACAAATTGCATCACTCCAATCTCAAAAAAGTAGATGACTATGAAAACCTATACCATTGTCGGTAAATCCGAAAAGAAAATCGATTCCCTGTCTCTGGCGACAGGTGCGAGTAAATTTGTTGATGATTTTTATTTAAAAGATCCTATTTATCTCGCCCTTTTATATTCACCGCACGCCCATGCGGAAATTGTGGACATCGATGATTCCGAGGCTCGACAATTGTCCGGCGTCGTTGATGTATTTCATTATAAAAATGTCAAGCCGATCCTGCATACTACCGCCGGTCAGGGATTTCCGGAGCCGTCGCCTTATGATACAGTTCTGTTTGATACAAAAATGCGTTTCGTTGGTGACCGGGTGGCAATGGTGGCGGCGGAAAGTCGGAAAACTGCAGCCGAAGCGCTGAAATTGATTAAAGTTGAATATAAGGTTCTTGAACCGCTCTTCGATCCTGAAAAGGCGATGGCAGCCGGGTCGCCGATTCTGCACGGTCCCGATCGCTTTACGCCTATTGGAGCGAAATATGAACCGGATAAAAACCTTGCGGCAGAAGTGGAGATTGGTTTTGGCGATTTAAAAATGGGCGAAAAAGAGGCCGATTTCATCATTGACCAGGTTTATAAAGCCCATTACGGTTCGCACTGCGCCCAGGAACCCCACGCCGCGATCTCCTTTTTTGATGAAATGGGTCGACTGGTTATCATTTCAACAACCCAGGTGCCCTTTCATGTTCGCCGGATTGTTTCAAAAGTCTGTGAATTTCCATTATCGAAAATCCGGGTAATCAAGCCCCGGATCGGTGGCGGGTTCGGCGGTAAACAAGAAGTCTTCTTGGAGCAATTGGTTGCCTTGGCCACTATCAAATACAAACGTCCGGCGAAAATTGTCCTGTCCCGCAAAGAGGTGTTTCAAAACAGCCGAACCCGCCATCCCATTAGGGTTCGTTTGCGGACCGGCGTGAAAAATGACGGTGAAATTACCTTTCTGGAAATGGATTCGCTGCTCAATTCAGGAGCTTACGGAACTCATGCGCTCACGGTTCTGTCCAATTGCGGTGCAAAGGTTTTGCCGCTATTTAATAAAATCGAGAATATGCACTTTCTCGGCCGCTCGGTTTATACGAATTTACCGGTCGGAGGCGCTTATCGCGGTTACGGCGCGACGCAAGGTTATTTTGCATTGAATCAACAATTGGATATGATTGCCCGACGACTAAATGTCGACCTGCTGGATTATATAAAGAAAAACCATATCCGGGTTGGGGAGACGTCGCAGGTATTCAAAGCCCTGGGTGAAGGCAAGGAGGGCGTTACCCAGTACGTCAATTCCTGTAAACTGGATGAATGTATTGATATTGGAGCAGAGGAAATCGGCTGGTATGAAAAACGGGGGAAGCGGATTGCCAATGGCGACAAAGTGCGCGGGCTTGGTTGCGCCATAGGCATGCAGGGCAGCGGGATTCCCCTGGTGGATATGGGCGCCGCCTACATGAAAATAAACGACGACGGCTCTTTCAATCTGGATATCGGCGCGACCGACATCGGCACCGGTTCCGACACTATACTTGCGCAGATTGCCGCGGAAGTGCTGGGCATCGGTCTCGAAAAGATTATCGTTTTATCATCGGATACTGATCGAACGCCCTTTGATGTTGGCGCCTATGCATCGTCAACGACCTATGTCTCCGGCGGAGCGGTGAAAAAGTGTGCCGAAAAGATTCGGGAACAAATTTTTGATGTAGCCGCGAAGATGATGGCGACGGAAAAAAGCCAATTGGAATTAGCCGGCGGACAGGTGAAAAACCTGGTGAACGGTAAAAGCATCAGTCTCGGCGAAATCGCGGAGTATGCACTGTACTCAGAGAATCAGTTTCAAATCCAGGCTGGCGCCTCGCAGTTTGTGGAACAATCACCGCCGCCGTTTATCGCCCAATTTGTTGAAATTGAGGTGGATAAGCGAACCGGTAAGGTTGATGTGCTGAAGTTCGTCTCGGCGGTGGATTGCGGGCAGGCGATAAATCCCAAATTAGCCGAGGGGCAGGTTGACGGTGCGGTAGTCAACGGTATCTGCTATGCATTGACTGAGCAGTATAAATTTTCCGCCAACGGAAATCTGCTGACCAAGCATTTCCGGGATTATAAAATATGGACCGCCGCCGATATGCCGGAGATCAAAAGCATTGTTGTGGAATCTCATGAAGTGTCCGGTCCTTTTGGCGCCAAATCTATTGCGGAAATCGGCATCAACGGTCCCATGCCGGCAATTGCCAATGCGATTTACGATGCGGTGGGCGT
Source organism: Fidelibacterota bacterium (assembly GCA_003527965.1). Classification (GTDB taxonomy): domain Bacteria; phylum Fidelibacterota; class UBA2242; order UBA2242; family UBA2242; genus DPVY01. The sequence continues at coordinate 968 of DPVY01000134.1, read as the reverse complement.
GCGACTGTTTGAAGCTCCCTTTACTCCTGAAAAAGTCTATCGTGAAATGAAGCGGGCAGGAAAGAATTGATTGTTAAAAACGGCAGTATTGCCTTCCCCGGCAGAAAAGATTTTCAAAAACTCGATCTTAAGATAGATCAGGGTAAAATAGTTCAAATTGGTGAAGATCTCTCCGGAGACAATGTCATCAATGCCGAAGGGCTGTTGATTTTCCCCGGTACGATTGATCCGCATGTTCACTTTGACGAACCCGGCTTTACAGAGCGGGAAGATTTTTACTACGGCAGTTGTGCAGCGGTTGCCGGTGGCGTTACGACCGTCATCGATATGCCCTGTACGTCGATACCGCCGGTGATAAATCTCGAAAATCTGAAATACAAATTAAATATTGTCAGCCAAAAGTCGGTGGTTGATTTTGGGTTTTACGGTGGTGTTTCCGGACAGTGTTTTAATGACGATTTTCGGGGAAACATGACCGATCTGGCAGATTATGTGTTGGGTTATAAAACCTATTTCATATCGGGGATGGAGAGTTTTGCCCGACTCGACTTCGCCCAGTTTCGGCAAGTATTGAGGGTCGCTAAAGAATTAAACCGACCCGTTCTGCTGCATGCCGAGGATTACGATACCGTCATCGCGGCTGAAGCGCAGGAAAAAGCAAAAGGTTCGGATTGGCTAAACTATTATCATTCCCGTCTTGAAACGGCGGAATTAATTGCTATTAAAAATGCCGTTGAAATTGCCGCCGAAGTCGGCGCGGATTTACATATTGTTCATATTGGAACCGCCGCTGCCGTTGCACTACTTGCCGATAAGGCGCATATCACCGGTGAGACGGCGCCCCATTACCTGGAATTTTCGAGTGACGATTTTGAACGCATTGGTGGCGCGCTAAAAACGGCTCCGGTGGTGAAATCGCCGGGCAACGCCGACGGATTGTGGCGGGCTTTGATGGACGGAACGCTGGA
>DPVY01000187.1 GCA_003527965.1 Fidelibacterota bacterium | reverse complement strand
GAATCGGTCTGCAGGCTCATTGTAGAGATCCAGAGGTGTGCCGAGTTGATGAATCACTCCGTCATTCATAACGGCGATACGATCACCCATGGTCATAGCCTCGATCTGATCGTGAGTAACGTAGACCACCGTCGTTTTAAGGCGCTTGTGAAGTTTTTTTATTTCCGCCCTCATCAGGACCCGCAGTTTGGCGTCAAGGTTGGATAGTGGCTCGTCGAAGAGAAAAACGGCGGGTTTGCGAACAATTGCCCGTCCCAGGGCGACGCGCTGGCGCTGCCCGCCCGAGAGATGCTTGGGTTTGCGTTTTAGCAAGGATGTAATTTCCAAAATTTCCGCAGCATCCTCAACACGTTGTCTAATCTCAGTTTTCTTGAACTTCCGCAATTTTAATCCGAAAGCCATATTATCATATACGGTCATGTGGGGATACAGGGCGTAATTCTGAAAAACCATGGAAATGTCACGGTCTTTGGGCGGAATGGCGTTTACCAGTTTATCTCCGATATAGATATCGCCTTCCGTGGCGGTCTCCAGCCCGGCAATTAATCTCAATGTCGTACTCTTTCCACACCCGGAAGGGCCAACTAAAACGAGAAATTCACCGTCAACTACTTGAAGGTCTAAGTTCTCAATGACTTTAACGCTGGTGTCATATTGTTTGCTGATGTTTTTTAGTTCAATTTGAGCCATTTTTGATACTCCGTCCAATTTTTATTATTGATAATGTCACTTTTGCCCCTTTAACCATAGCACCTGGTAAGGCGACATTTCTATTTCTTTCCGGACCTGAACCGGGGAATCGGTCAGAATGTTTCGAATTTTATTTTTTGATTGGAATACGTTTTCCGGCAGTGCGACCGGCAATATTTCGGGCGTCATATTAATGAGGACAAGAATGCTTTCGAGATTATCAGGGGAAGACCGTAGAATTGAAAAGACTTCACCGGCTATCGGAATGACTTTTTGAGAGCCTTTGGGGTGAAATGCCCGCTGTTGACGACGTATTTCGATCATTTTTTTGTAAGCGAAAAATATTTTTGTCATCCGGTTCTCAGGGTTGGACAGAATTCCCCGGATTTCCGACAGATTGAATTTACGGCGGTTGACAGAGCGTTTTTGACCGGTGGTCCGGGCGCTGTCGCAATCATTTTCCGTACCGAATAGACTATGGATATAGATTGCCGGTAAGCCTGCCAGCGATAGTAAAATCGCCTGGGAAGCGAGATATTTTCTTATATTCAACGATTCATCCTGAAAAGTCGCCAGGGCGGAATAGTAGGTTGAATTTAATTCATAGGGACATAGCGAGCCGTCAGTCGATTTTTTTGACGAGGTATATCCTCCGGTTTGAGCAATATTGTCCGCTATGGCGGCTATTTCGGGGTCGGAAAGAATTCCCTCCAGCGGTCGGACGCCGATGCCGTCATGCGTTGCCAGGACATTCAGATAGAGACACTTTCCGGGCGCCGGCGGAACGGTTTTCAGCCAATTCATCAGCGCCGTTGCATCGGATCGATGTAGGCTGTAAAGCACCAGCCCCGGTAAAGCGAATTGATAGACCATTTGAACTTCATTTTGACCGTTGCCGAAATAGCTCAGGTTCTCCCGGAAAGGGACGTTGGTCTCAGATAATAGAAGCACATCCGGATAGGCGAGGTCCATGACGAGGTGAAACAGTTGGACAATTTGATGAGCCTCTTTAAGACTCAGGCAACTTGTCCCGATTCGCTTCCAGAGATGACCTATTGCGTCAAGGCGGATGATTCGGGCGCCCTGCGAGGCATAGAAAAGCAATATGTCGATAACTTCGAGAAGAACCCGTGGGTTTTGATAATTCAGATCAACCTGATCCTCGCTGAAAGTCGTCCATAAATGAACCGGTTTTCCTGCTTTCTCAAAGCGGGTAAGCAGGGGGTGGACCCGCGCCCGGGTCACTTCCGACAGGTCGACGCCGGGATCGATATCGATGAAAAAGTCGGAGTAATCCGGATTGCCATTGAGATATTCTCGCAGCCAGTGACTTTTCGCGGAAATATGGTTGACAACCGCATCGAAAATCAGTTCAAAGTTTTGATGAAGATCTTTAATGTCGGCCCAGTCGCCGAAATCGGGATTGACCTTTTTATAATCGATGACGGCAAATCCATCGTCGGAAGAATAGGGATAAAAGGGCAGGAGATGGACCAGTGAAATTAGTCCTGCGAGATGTTCATCTAAAAATACTTTTAATGATTGTAGATGTGAAATATCCGTGCTTCTGAAATTATCGCCATAGCAGATGAGCGCGAGGTCGGACTCGTCTAATTCTTTCCGGACCGGGTTTACCGGTGGATTGCCCGATTGATGGGTTTTAAGTAGATCTTTTAGAGTGGTCAGGAATTTTTCCGTCTCGACCGGTCCGTAAAGTTCAGTCGCTATCTGTTTGATCTTATCCAGGTGTTTCACAATAAAATGGATTAAAAGATATCCTCTTTATTTATATGTGTTATTCGGCAGCATAAATCATCTTCGCCGGAAGCGATGATATAATGATCGTCGGCTTCGACAATGCCGGTAGTAAAAACGACATCGGATAAATAACTAATATCCTGATAATCGGTCATCAAACCGGTATTGCTTTCTAATAGCGGTTCGCAAATATCGATGTCTTTGACGATCCAGGGGCGCTCTTTGTCCAGTAACGCCCGGAAAGTGCGGTATATGCCGACGGTCTCGTTTTTTTCGACGCCGTGGAACAGAATTAACCAGCCCCGGTCAGTGAGGATCGGTTGGGCGCCGGCGCCGAGTTTCAAATTGATCTTGGAATTCTTACGGGGGCGCAGAAAGGGGCTGTCAATAGGTTTCCAGTGGAGCAGGTCCGGGGATTGGGCTAAATTGATAGATGGTCCCGGTAAATACATTTGATCCCGATAGGTGGAAAAATAGAGTTCGCCCATTGGGCGGGTCATGGCCATGTAGTAACCATTGATTTTCTCCGGAAACAGGACCATATCCTTGTTCTGATGGTCGAGGATGATACCTTCAAGATGATAATTCAGACCGTCTTGCGAAGAATACAACGTGGTGGAATGCCGTTCGGAGCTGACGGAGCAGGTGGTCATATAGTAGGTATTGCCGATTTGTGTGATCCGCGGATCTTCGATGCCGTACTCCTGGTAACTGGTTCGGGGTTCGATAATTTTATCATAATGAATTTGGATAATACTCAGTCCGTCCGGAGTGGTCTCCACCGGCAACAACCATGAAAATGAAGTCAAACCGTATACTTTTACAAAATCATGCTCCAAAAACCGAAATTTTCTGGGATCACGAGTATCCAGGCGTTCGGCGGAATGTTCCTCGATAATATATTTATCGGCAGGATGCCACCGGATCATGCGGAATTTCTGATCCTTTAACGGTTCTTTTAATGACTCGGCAATCCGTACCATAAGGAGCAGGTTGCCATTAGGCAGCCGTGTCAGCGCCGGGTTAAAGGTGCCTAAAATATAGGTTTCTAAACCGGTTTTTTGATGGATAGGGCAGAGGTGAATATCAATTTCTTTTGGTGAAAGAATAATTTTGTCTTTAATTACTTTAGATTGCTGCATAACTCACTCAAATTTAGATATTTTTTTATTGGCGTAATACATAAAATCGTAAAATCGACGGAAAACGCGGAAAATAACGATTAAAATATTTTTGTAAAAAAGCTTGACATAAATAATCTGATAGAATATATTAAAACGTTTCGATAAATCAAATGAGAATATTATGGCAGCTACAATAAAAGACATTGCAAAAAAAGCCGGTGTGTCCATGTCAACAGTTTCGCTGGTACTGAATCGCAAAGGATATGTAGCGTCGGAGACAAAACAGCGGATATTATCGATTATGCAGCAGATGAATTACAAGCCGCTCCGTTCTGCTCGTAAACTGGCTACGCAAAAGACCGGTAATATTGGTTATATAATATGGGAGGGGCATTTTTCCGAAGTGGAAATGTTTTACAGTCAGGTCTTTCTTGGGATGGAATATGCCGCCCGTAAAAATGATCATTATATTCTGTTGACGACGGTGAAAGAAGAATTTGATCCTAAAGAAAATCTTCCTCGATTTTTGCGGTATAATGATGTTGATGGAGTGGCGTTAGCTGGCAGAGTGCCTCATGCGCTGATTGAATATTTGGACCATCAACACATCCCGTTTGTACTAATTGATTATGAATTGCCGGGCAAGAATTATAACTGTGTGAAGATTGATAATTATAACGGCGCTTTTCGGGCTATGGAAAGCCTGATCCTTTCCGGGCGAAAGAATATTGCTTTTGTCGGTGGCACATATTTTCATCCATCAATAAAAGAACGCTACAGAGGGTATAAAGAGGCGCTGGAAAAATACAACTTAATTAATAATAATTATTTGGAAAAGAATAGCTATTGTGAGGAAGCGGAAACCTCCCGGGCGATCGGCGAAAAAGGTGCAATAAAATTATTAGGAAAAAACCCGGCTATCGATGCCGTCTTTTGTTGTAACGATACAACGGCTATGGGAGTGATCAGCGGCGTTCAGAAATACGGTAAAAAAATTCCCGGTGATATTGCTGTAATAGGCTTTGATGATATTCCTCCGGCGGAATTTTGTACGCCGAAGCTGTCAACCCTGCGTGTACCGAAACTGGTTATCGGTAAAGAAGCCTATAAACTGCTCTGCGAATTGAATGATAATCCCAACATGGCGCCGCAAACCCGTACGATAGCGGTGGATTTGATCGTTCGGGAAAGTAGCTATTCGGAATCAAAAGGGAATTAGAAAAACAAATATTTTAAGGTTAAAAGGAAACGACTGATTGAGTTTTAAAGATACAAAGGGGAAAGATATTTTTCTGCTCGGTGTGAACTATTGGCCTTCATCGTCGGCGTTGAATATGTGGACCGAATGGAATCCCGATGAATTGAGCGAGGATGTGAGGCGGATGAAACAGTTAGGAATGAATGTTTGCCGCCCTTTTTTGTATATGCCGGTGTTTATAGAGGAGGAAAACCGGATAAACCCGCTAATGCTGAAACGACTTCGCATTTTTCTCGATATTTGTGAAGAAAATAAATTATATTCATTTCCTACTTTTATTGTGGGTCACATGTCCGGGGAAGATTGGGATGTCTCATGGCGACAAGGTGCAAATTTTATTACCGATCGGCGAGTCGTCGATGTGACAAAATTCTACATTTCGACAATTGTAAATGAGGTTAAAGATTTTTCCTATATACTCGGCTGGCTCCTGTCCAATGAATTGCCGAACTATATCGGTCGGCAATCACCGGAAGATGTGACCCGCTGGGTGAAGGAAATTATTGCCGGGATCAAGGGGCTTGATCCCAATCGCCCGGTCAGTATCGGCGATGGTGCCTGGTATCCGGAAATTTTAGGTGAAAGTTCAGACTTTCATTTACGCAAATTGAATCAATATCAGGATTTTGTCGGACTGCACTATTATCCCAGAGTTATGAATCCCTGGCATCACACTTATACGACCGCTTTCCGTATCCGTATGGCGCAAGAGTGGCAGCAACCTGTCATCGTAGAGGAGTTCGGCACCTCGACAACTCTCTGCTCAGAAGAGAATCAGGCAAATTACTATCGTTCGGTTTTTTATAGCGCTTTGATTAATGGCGCTGAAGGGACCCTGGGCTGGTGTCTGAATGATTTTGATTTTGAAAATAAACGACCTTATTCGCACCATGCATACGAAGAACGGTTCGGGATTGTGCGTACCGATAAATCACTGAAGCCGGCTGCGCTTGAGTTTGCCAAATTCGGAGAAATTGCCGGAGAATTAACCCAAAAGAGTTACCAAAAGATCGAACATACTGTCGGTCTTTTTATCCCTTCCAATTATTACTACGAATACCCTTATCAGTTTCAGCCGGAATTTAAGGACTGGTATGCTCTGTATCTGGAAACATTTTCTTTATTAAAAAGGGCAAATCTCGATGTTAAAATGATATTTGAACCGGCTCAGATTTTAGAAGACGATGGAAAATATTCCCATGAATTAAACTTAAATCCTGAAGAAATCCCGGTCTTGTTTGTTCCCCGTTTTAAGATTATGACTAAGAAGATGCGCATGCAATTAGAGGAATACGTCCTAAATGGCGGCGTTCTCTATTGCAGTTTTGCTAACGACAGCTGGGTTTTGGATTGGCATGAACTCGCCGGTATTGAAATGGATTGTAAGTTTGGAGTGCCGGATTTTCGGGATACAGCTTCACTTGAGGTTAAGGTAAAACAGAGTTGGGGTGAATTTAATCAGGGTGATCGATTTAACATTCCGTTAGATAAAACTAATCCCGAATACGGCTATTGTGTGGTTTTAAGCACCTCCGGTAATGTCATTATGGAAGATCAATTCGGTGATCCGTTTTTAATTGAACATCAAGTTGGCAAAGGGAAGGTTTATTTTACATCCTACCCGGTGGAAATATTATCATTACCGAGTCTTGACGATCGCTGGAAAACTGACTGGACAAAAGTATATCAATCTATTTATCGAATAGCATATTCTGACATTGAATTCAGCCTTGACGGCGACGGATTGGAGATGGGCGTATGGGAGATACCCGGCGAAGATGTATATAAGATCATTATTTTGAATCATTCATGGAAAGAAAATCAGGTGTGTTTGACAATATCAAAAAAAAATAAATGTATCATATCATCTAATATCAATTATAGAATAGTAACTGACAGACAATTACGATTGTATTTCGAATTAGGAAGAAAAGAAATTGGGATTTTCAATGTAAGACGTGAAGATAATTTTTAAACACTTTAAAAATATTATGTAGAAGGGAGGTAAAGCATTAGAATTAGTACCATGTTTTGTGAATTTAAAATTAAAAGAAAGGTGAAAAAATGAAGACGATGATGAAAGTTGTCATATTATTACTGGCAACGTTAACACTAGCGTTTGGGGAGATCCTTCCTAATGGTGGACTTGAAGGTAATATACCAAACTACTGGCATCCTGAAGGCACTGATGCAATCCTGGAATGGGGGACTGATGCATGGCGTACCGGTGGACATTCACTGAAAATCGCCAGATCCTACACTGCCGTAGGAGATAATCTGTATCAATACGGTGGATTAGAGGCTAATGTACCCAACTATTGGTTTCATGAAGGAGCCGATGCATACTTTGAATGGGCGACTGATGAATCTAGAACAGGTGGGCATTCACTGAAAATTGCCAGGTTTTACACCGCTACCGGTCAAAATCTGTACCCTGATGGAGGATTCGAAGCAGTTAATCCTAATTATTGGAACACTGGTGGGACATCTTCAACTGCCGATATTATTTGGGCAACTGATGAATCCCGAACTGGTGGACATTCGCTGAAAATTGTAAAAACAAACAGCGATGGAACTGCTATATGGCAGAGTGACGACCTCTATCGCTATTGGTCTTGCTTTGTAGAACCGAACAAAGGTATGGAAGTTGGCGCCTGGGTTAAAACTCAGGGAGTTAATACTTCACCGGCAAATGATGAGAAAATTCAAGTCATTTACAATTTTTACTCAGCAGCTGGTGTAAATTTATTAGGAGCTCCTTTGGCTCTCGATGTTCCACAAGTTGATGCAAATTCTGACGGTTGGGTAGAAGTTAAAAGCACTGATCTGCTTTCTTTTCCTGTTACTGTTGATTCTATTACCGTATCTTTTCAATTTGGCGCTAATGCCACCGGAACGGTCTGGATGGATGACGCATTTATCCGAAACACAACAGAAGATGAATGGGTTGGCGATTTCTTTAATGCCAATGTGGA
>DPVY01000084.1 GCA_003527965.1 Fidelibacterota bacterium | reverse complement strand
TTCCTAACTGCATTTACAGCGGTTATTGAATCAGGCCACAAGTCTCTGATTTCTAAGATAAATGGTTTGTTTCTCAATTTACTAACAACTGCTCCGGCAATTCCGCAAAAAAACTGGGGACTCGTAGCCACAATTGTATCAACTTGCTTTATTTTTCGGGAAACACAAACAGCCATCAGCATATAGACTAAATAATTGATCGAACGCCTTATAGTCCCTTTGTTGGGCGTCAGGAACGTCTTCACACGAATAACATTTACACCGTCAACATTTTCCCGGGAAATCCATCGATTACGATACCCGGGATACAGTCTCCCATGGGGATGATTCGGATGATTTGTGATTACAGTTACCGCTACTCCTGATTTAACCCAGCGGACAGCATGCTCATAAGTGCGATTGGCAGGTGCGTTGACTTCAGGAGGAAAATAGTGGGTTAAGAATAAAATGTTTTTCATTTTCGGATTATGGTCTCTAGCCGGATTCTATCTGTAAACTCACCATTAATTATTATCGTTTTTTTATCTCTTTTAATATACATCTCCGGATAATAATCGGTTTTGACAACTGTCACCTTTCCTTTCGGTAATACCATTCTTACGTGACTTAGATCAAAATGAATTTCTGAACCAACCAAATTAAAATGTAAATCCGGATTTACATGAAAAAACACTTTATAATGGTGAACACCGGAAAATATTACGTCATCCGCAATCAGGAATCCATCCTGTACCAAAGATATTTTACGCTTATGTTTATACTTTCTATATGAAAAAATACCGGTCATTTCGTTTGAACTGATATTTGTATCAATTATATCTCCGCGACGTCCTACTCTAAAAACGTCCCAGATTTCCGCCTGTTGTAGATTATCAATTTGAATTGTGTTATGTGCTTGTACTGAGCGAGTATATTGTCTTTCCGGCGTTTTTTCATAATTATGGTTCCCGGTATCTACAAACAACGGAATATCTTTGTACCAGGCTAACACAGATAGTTTATCACAATGAGAGTGTGCAGAATTATAAGGAGGATTAAACGGTGCATTCAGTAACATTATTTTTAGTTCATTATTTACTAACCGGGGAAAACATTGCTGTTCATTAATTTCACTATCAGAAGATATACCAAGCTCTGAAGCATATTGATTTAAGTATGCTTTAGATGGACAACCTTCAAAATTCACATCTCCGATTCGATAATATTTTTTACCTTCAGCAAAATAATTTACCCAGAAAAGCCCGCTATATATTTTATTTTCCAGCATCTGATACAATTGATTCCCTGAACTAAAAAGAGGCATTTTCAAAATACTATAAACATCAAGCAAATCTTTAACAAATAAGGCGTGATAGGTAGGAGAAAATTCGTAATGTAGGCCGGCGTTAGTCGATTGTTCACGGATTTCTTTTTTAAGATGTTTTATACTCCAATTGTATAATTTTTCATCTTGAAAAAATACACTTAAATATAAAAGAGCTGCGATGTTTTTAAAAAAATGATTAGCAAGGAGATGCAACTCACGATATTTGAATAGCACATTCTTTTGTACAAATAGACTTTGTACTATTTGGTCATCTGGTTCAATCTGATGTCGAGAAAAAAACTTAATCCAATTTACTACCCTTAGTGAAATCGGGTATGGCTCCCAACCATCTGACCTGCCAAGCGGATTTTTTTCAATCCAGTCAACAATTATCTTTTGACCGGTTTCTTTGTCACAATTCTCAAGATAATCAAAATAATGGAGATGGTAGCGCCAAATCTTGGGCTTGCTTTTGACATCCCAATTCATCGATACAAAATCAATATTCTCCGAAAATATTTTTAACTTTTTATTTATTTTTGATTTATCAATTGAAATAACTTCTAATTGAGGTAATTGCTTACCCATCCATCTCTTCTTTTTCTTTCGAACTGAGAACGATCTGTTTATTATCAGGTATATTCGCCAGAAAATCTGGGACGGTTTTTGAAAACCAATAGTTCGTAGCATAATCGGGATTTTATTTATCATTGTAAAAATAATTTTAACCCAGTTTGAATAGATTCCAAAGCTCTGAAAGTAACTAACGCCGTCAAATACAGAGATTCAAATGAGATTGGAGATTCCAACTCATCGATTATTGCTTTTTCAAAAGCCTGATATTCTTCTTTAAATCCCTTTTGCTGTGCACCTGTTTTAAACTTCCGCAATTTACCGAATCCGGCAATTTGAGTCATTTTGAAATCATGCATTTTGACAGTATATCCGCCTCCGGCTAATTCAAAATATTCCTTTGGTTGTGAAGTATCTCCAAGCGCATGATAGGTAATATTACCGATTGATCCATCTGCAAAATCGATCGTAATATGGAGCGAATCATTATTTGATAAATTTTTATTTTTCGTTGTAATTGATGTTGCGTATACTGCTACCGGGTTAGAACTACTGATATATTGGAGAAAATCCACGAAATGACATACTTCTCCGATTACGCGCCCCCCTCCGATCTCAATATCCTGAATCCAATGATCAACCGGAATTTGCCCGGCATTAACGATATAATTCATTATAATCGGTGTATCGATTTTCTTTACTGTTTTTCGAATTTCCTTTGCATGTGGTGAAAAACGTCGATTATATCCTACCATTAATATATTTTCAGTTCCTTTATAAACTTCTTTAATAGAATTTAGTTCATCTTCATTTATTGATAATGGTTTTTCGACAAATATATGTTTATTACTTTTCAACCCCTTAATAACATACTCAGCATGCATCGAATGAGGAGTCGTGATAAAAATTGTATTTATTTCTTTATTACCAAACAAATCTTCAGATTTTGTCGTTAGTCTTCTAAAACCATATTTCTGAATAACAACCGTTGCGTTTACACCGTTCGGCTCTATTAAAGTATCAAAGGAACATTTTGTTTTTATTAAATTTGGTAAAGTTATAGCCTGAGCAAAGCTTCCAGCTCCGATAAAGCCAATATTTACATCGGAGGTTTTCTTCTTTTTCTTTGTCTCAATATTTATTGAGGATACATGCTCTTTATTTTGATCATATTGCAGAATAATTCCTAAATAAGGTTCCTTGATTTCTCCCTTAACAAGTTTATAAGCATCAAGAACATCGATAAAATCATACCGATGAGTTATAAGACTTTTTATATCTAATTTTTCTTGTGCAATCAGATTTAATATAGTTTCCATATTCCTTTGTTCTGTCCAGCGCACATAACTCAACGGGTAATCTATTCCATCGATTTCATACTTTGGATCATAGCGCCCAGGTCCATAAGACATTGA
>DPVY01000030.1 GCA_003527965.1 Fidelibacterota bacterium | reverse complement strand
GATGTATTATGACTATCCAAAAGCGGAAGAAGCATATAATTTCAAAAATCAATACATGTTCGGCAATGATATATTGATGACACCGGTAACACAACCGATTGGAAAGGATAGTCTGTTCGTTCAAAAGGAGATATGGCTCCCTGAGGGTGAATGGATCGAATTGTTTTCAGGAAGCTTATTGAATGGCGGAAGAATATTTCAACGAGCATTTACTTTGGATGAGATTCCGGTTTATATCAAATCGGGAGCGATCATACCCATGCTGCCAAAAAAGGATCATGCCAAAGAGGAATCTGTAAATTCGTTGATTCTTAATATTTTTCCCGGAAAATCAGGTGTTACCAAAGTTTATAATGACGAGGGAAATAACAATAATTACAAGACAGGGGTATATAGTTTTACAGAAATAAATTTTAATATGAATAATGATCATAAAATGAAGGTCATGATTGAACCCATCCAGGGGAGTTATCCCGGTATGCCGGAATCCAGAGTTTATGAGATAAGGTTACCACTTCGCTTTCCGCCGGAAACAGTCACGGTGAATGGCCAGGCGATTCATTTTCAGGCGGATGGAAAAGCGAATTCGTGGAATTTTAATGGCAATGAACTAACTACACAGATTTTCTCACCAGAATTCAGTGTTCATCAAAAAGTTGAAGTTGAGATTCAGTTCCCCAATTACGATTTTCGACTACTTTCTGACAAAAAAGGGCAGATTGCCAGACTGATCAAATTCATGAAATTCCTGGCGAAAAATAATTGGGACAAGTCGAAATATTCGAATGATAGCGTGGTTCATGCAGCCCAAACGGGGCATCGAATTACTATAAATCCGCAGAATACGTTTTCAGAAATCAGGGCTTTCGAAAGTGAATGGCAAAAGGTATTGGAGATGATTGAAGCCTGTTCGATGGAAAAACCGGAATATCACGCCTATCTCGAATTGTTGAAAACATTTGCTATGCAGAAGTAATTTTACTATATCTGAACAATATCTATATTTTTGAGGGGAAGATATTGAGAAAAATCATTTATTTTCAGTACAAACGATTGAGTCTTGTCTTTTTTTTGTTACTGTTCGCGCTAACGGGTTGTCATTCCTCCGGATCGAAAGCGGCCCGATTTGACGAATATTTACAAAGCTGTTTTGAGAATGATCAGTTTAACGGCTGCGTTCTGGTAGCTGAAAAGGGTAAGGTGATTTATCATAAAGCCTTTGGAATTGCTAATTTTGATCCGTTGATACCCCCGCATTTAGATTCTCAGTTCCGGCTTGCCTCGGTTAGTAAACAATTTACGGCAATGGCGATCATGCTTCTCAAAGAGCATGGCAAGCTGGATTACGATGATGATCTGCAAAAGTACCTGCCTGAATTATCTTACCCTGGAATCACTATCAGACGTCTTCTTACCCATACTTCCGGTATCCCAAAGTATGAGGATTTGTGTGAGCAATACTGGGATGTTGAGCATGAAAATTTCCTCGAGAAAAAATATGCAACGAATGATGACATCATTGCCATGTTGGTCGAATATCATCCGGATGCTCTTTTCAAACCAGGTGACAAATATGTCTACAGCAACACCGGTTATGTACTTTTGGCGTCAATTGTATCCCGTGTTTCCGGTGAACCGTTTGAAGTTTTTATGAAAAAAAATATCTTTGATCCACTCGAAATGTCTCACACGCTGGTTTTTAGCGCTATCAGAGAAGATCCAATGGAAAATCGGGTTTATGGATATCGTTTAGCTCTGAACGGTTCCGATTATCTGCCGAATGATTTTCACTATATGAGCGGTATTGCAGGGGATGGGGCTATTTATTCTACAACCGGTGATTTATTTAAATGGGACAGGGCGCTTTATACCGAGAAACTTGTCTCTAAATCGAGTTTGGAAGAAGCCTTTACACCGGTTATTCTGAATGATGGCAGTACTCATAACTACGGTTTCGGCTGGAGTATCGATACAAGCCTGACCGGCAAGAAAAGCGTTAGCCATGGCGGCGGCTGGATTGCAGCCCGCACTTGGATAATGCGGGAAATTGAAGAGGATAATACAGCTATAATATTGACAAACAATACAACCCGTTATATGAGTGCAATACAGAAGGGAATTGTTTCTATCCTGCATGACAAATCCTGCTCTTTACCAAAAATCAACATTTCACAGTTTATTGGCAAGACGCTGGTAACTCAGGGTGTTGATGCTGCTGTTACTCAATATCACGATTTGAGAAATACAAAACCGGCTCTCTATAACTTTGACAAGTGGGAACTCAACACATTGGGGCACGAATTACTCCGGTTGGAAAAAATGACGGAAGCCATAGAAATATTCAAACTCAATATCGATTCTTATCCTGAATTTCCGAGGGCATACAGCAGCCTGGGAGAGGCCTATCGCTTGAATGGAAATCCGGAACAGGCGATTGAAGCATTCGAAAAAACATTGGAAATAGACCCTGGCAACTGGTATGCCATTGAAAAACTGAAACAATTAGCAGAAAAGTGATGATATTGGAATATTTATTGAGTACAAAAATTTCATAATTAAAAGGAGATACAATCGATGCGCATAAGTGTAATTATTTTCATTCTCTGTCTGGTCGTGATGGGGTTTTCATCTACCGTTTATTGAAACCTGTGAAAACAGCTACTGTCGATTCACCCGATGGAAAGATAATGGTCGAAGTCATTATTCAGGACAGCATTCCGCGCTACAAGGTTTTCTATGAAGGGGGACTGATAATAAATCTTTCAAGATTGGGCTTTGAATTTAAAAATGCGGAAGCAATGGATGAAAATTTCCGAACCATAAAAATTACGCATCGTGCAATTGATGAGCAATGGAAACCGGTTTACGGCACGGCGAGTCTGATCAGAAATCATTTCAATGAGTTGACTGCCAGCCTGGAAGGAATGTCATCTCTGAAACGTGAAATGGATCTCATCTTCCGGGTCTATGATGACGGCATCGGTTTTAGGTGTGTTTTACCCGAACAATCCAATCTTCAGGATTTTGAGATCATTTTCGAGGAGACTCAATTCCGTTTTACCGACAATCATGCGGTGTGGTGGATTCCGGCGGATTATGACAGTTATGAGCATCTTTACAGTCAGACCCTGTTGAATGAAGCATGTAAGTTGGAAGACGTATCCTGGATTCAGTTGATGAAATATATGGGTATCTGGTGGGGGGGGCATGCACATCGGTACGGAAAGTTGGGGACAGGGGCCTTATCATGGCGCCGCAACGAAGAATGAAAGTGGTACTGTGCTGTGTGCATATCACACCTGCTACCAGCGAAGACGTGGAGCAATTTAAACCTAATAAGTGATGGATGAAAGATAATAGCCAACGAGGAGGAATGATATGTTCCAAAAGAAATGTGTATATCTGCCAGTAATTTCATTACTGATTATTTTAACTATTTTTTCTTGCACAAAAATTCCGAAACGGATAGGTGATTGGTGTGTTGAGATCGGACCACCAGGGAATGAGTTTTATCATGTCCCCGAAGAAACCACGCCGCAAAACATACCACCGTCGGATAAACTTTTGCACATCGTTCGGGAATTTGCTCCGTCTTATACGGAGGTCACGAAGTGGAAAATGTTAAATGACAGTTTGTATTGGATCAGAGCGGCAGCCGGCTTTGAGAAATATGATTATACCATTTTCCAGGATGGGACAATTCAAGATATTACGTACAGGAATGATTCCACTAAAACGAGAGAAAAGGCATACTACCTTTTAATTAAAGATACCAAGAAAACAATTCCGCTGGAAGAGGTACCATCAAAGGCATTAGAAACGATTAAAGTCCTTTTTCCGGATTCAGAGCCCAGACAGACATGGATTGTTTCGACTTTTGCCGGAAAGCGTTATCTGATTGTTGTGGAAGATATGGCTTTTTATGCCAGACCGGATGGACAAATTCAAGCGGCACGTTTTACCAATTCCGGCGGTTTGGAAGAGAATTATCCTGATACCGGAAACGAAGATGAGATTATTGATGAAATCATGTCGGAAGCAAAGGCGTCGCTGGCGGATTGTCGGAATCGATTTAACATTGATAATCAAATAATGAGGATCAAGAGCAAGCAGTTGAAACCAAATTCTCCCTTTCGGTTTATAATAATGGGCGACAGCCGCTCAAATGCCGATTTATGGTCGACTGAATTAAAGCATATCGCAGTGCTCAAGCCGAAACCCTATTTTGTTATTAACAGCGGTGATATAGTCCCGAGGGGACTGGTCAAAGAATATCAGGAATATTTTATTCCACCGTTGTTGGATTTTGACATTCCCCACCTGACTGCAATCGGGAATCATGATTTTGGCTATCAAAGAAAGGCGCTGGAATATCGTTACTTATTCGGTGATAATTCCCTGAACTATTATTTCGACTATGGTGGATATCGCTTTATTATGGTTGATAATGTCACTGCTGTCCAACCACTTACAGAAACAATCGACTGGCTTGATTCGGTCTTATCGGAGGCCCCCGAGAACTTTCATAAAATTGTAGTGGCACACAGCCCCTTTGGAAATGTTGAGAAGTGGCTATATCA
>DPVY01000190.1:4208-8237 GCA_003527965.1 Fidelibacterota bacterium | reverse complement strand
CCATACCCAGGCGATAATTAGACTATAGCAGAGATAGTGAACGATAAATTCGTTAAGGGTCTGAAACCGGTGGGGAATAAAAACAGCGAGCAGCAGGGCGACAATGACCAGACGAAGTGTTTTGCCGGCGATTGCTTCCTTGACCCAGTATATAATAATTCCCACTAAAGCGGTATAGACGATAGCCCTTATGACAAGGGAAAGAATAGAATGAACTAACGGAAAGAAATAGTTAATCGAACCGGGTATTTGAAAATCGGGATAAATAGTAGTCGGCGCATACCGTAGTTTAAGCCAATTTATGATATGGAAAACTGCAAATAATCCGGCGGTTACCAAAACAGCACTAAGAACCCCGTCTCTGGAAAATCGATAGCGACAGTCGCGTCTCAGCGTGGTAATACTTTCGGGGTAAATTGTGGTAACAATTGCCATTAATAAAAACAGCAGGCCGGTAATCAAAAGTGTCCTCAGCAGCGTTACCAGAAGCCAGAAAATTGTCCAGACACCGATACTCCATGAGGAGTTGTAATCGATCAGGGCGTAAGGGTAATTTAATACTTCTGCTATCAGCCATAAACCGCCGATTACGGATGCGCCAATCAGCGGAATTTTCCATTGAACCGAAAAGGTTTTAAACCGTTTAGAAAAAATAACAATAGTAAAAACAGCGATCAGACCCAGACTAAAAATCTGAGCGGCTAAACGGAGCGAATCAAGCAGGGTTTTACGGGTTTCACGGTGTTCCCATTCTTCGGGGATTTTATAGGAAATTGAATAAGATGAAACCTCATCCCCGCTGATAAGGATTTTTAATCTTAATTTGCCCATTTCAACATTGGCGGAATGATCATCTTTTGATTCCCAGATGAAAGTGTATTCCTTACGGTTCTCCAGTTGACGGGAATAATCTTCAATGAGAATAAAGTCCGATAAAGGGTAGCCTGCTCCAAAAAGGAATTCTTCCGCCCTGAAACGGGCTCCGTCTTTATCCAATGAAAATGCTTCGGCGTCTTCGGGAATCAGGTGATCAAACCCGACGACAACTTTTTCATTAGGGTGAATATAAATAATGTATTCCTCTTTTTCGAGAAGGCGGTAAAACCTGACCTTCCAGACGATGGAATTCTTCAGGTGCTGAGCCAATGTCGTATTTAACCGCTTTACGGTGCTGTGTTTGAGGATATATTTCCCTGCAAGGGCTGAATAGTTGTTTTCCAGGGCGATAGTGTTTCTAAAGTTATCGGGGTCGACGCCCTTCCCTTTCAAAAAATCGATAGCGGCTTGTCTGATCTCAGCCCGTGGGATGGGATAGTTGTAAAATTCTCCGATACGCTGAAGCGGAAGAAACTGAATGAGAATGAAAATTACCAATAAAACAAATCCGATTTTGATCTGTTTTGCCGGCAGCTTTTGATAAGAAGCCGTTAAGGTTGGTCCGGTATCTTGATGTAAATCATCTTCTTTCTGGATATCATTATAAGGCCTTGGTTTAATCAAAAGGGACTGATAATCACTAAAACCTCTGTTTTTCAGATACATGATGATATTATAGACGAAAGGAATGAGCATTATACCGACGGCAACGGAAGCGCTGGCGACAAGATATGGATCACCGGTTCGGAAAAGGATTAAAGAAGAATAGAGCGCGTCAATGGTATAATGCCAGATTAAAACAGCCATGATGCCGAATTTCAAGAAAATAAAGCCAATTATTATACCGAAGATGGAAATTTCGAACCCCCGAATCCAGAAGGGCTGATTAGGATAGTTTGCATGGGCAAAACCCCAAATAACCGCCGGTATGAATATCGCCAACAGCCTGGATTTTAGAATTTTTTCCAGGAAAGGGATAGAAAAGAGGCGAAAGGAAAATTCTTCCAAAACGGCCGGCAGGAATCCGCCGACTAAAATGAGAATCCATGGGAATGCGGTGTTCAGGATATCAGAATAGGAAATATCAGCGGGAACCCAGGCGCCGTAATGCTTTGCCACGAGGTAAAATGCCGTCTGAAAAGCCATAAATACAATCGCGAGAGAGATGCCGACAATTACACTGAAAAAGAAATGCCTGGTTCTGAGCCCCCGGGAAGTAAGCAAACGTCCAAGTGTAATATTTCCCGGATAGCGGGATTGATATATATATTCGCCGCCGCCGGTTAGGACGATAACAACCAACCCAAGCAACAATGACTGCAGGAAGATACCGACAAAAAAGGAACTGTAAAAAGCCCCGAAACTCTGATTGGTATCAAAGTAAAACAGGTGCAGCGGGAGCAGGTTCAGTTTTGAAAGAAAACGCAGTCCGAAAGTAACGACGCCCAAAATAATGGGGGTTTTTAGATTTATTTGTTTTTTAGATAGATGGATGATAAATACAACAAGTATGGCTACGAGTATCAAAATAAACAAAAAATCGGCGGCTGTCGCCGTCGTGGAATTTAATGAGCGCAGGCATTGATAATTTCGTTTCCATTCTTCCGGGATATGCAGATATTCCCTGTACTTTCCAATCCGGTCACCTTGCACAACAACATCAAAGCGGTAAGTGGCATTATATATCTCGATATTTTTCTTTTTATAGGTAAAAAGATAATCGACGCGATTAGGTTTCACTTCGGTTTTATCTTCGATGAATTCCCAATCATCTAAGTTTATGTTGATCGAATTATTTAAAAAAAGACGGCTGATTCGGCGTGCATCGTCAATAGAAAGAAGCGGCGCGGCGGTCTCTTCGGGTATTTTGTGTTCAAAGCGGGTGATTTCTCCCTTTGGAGTAACCGCTACGATAATTTCCTCCCTTGACAATGGCTGAAACCACCGGTTAGTCCATTGCCAAATCCGAAAATCCGTGGTAAGTAAATCACGGGATTCTTCCACGCCAATCTCTTTTTCAATGAAGATTTTAGCGGAATTATCGAAATCGAAGGCCACCGCATGGGTTTTATTGTCCGTCTGAACATTCATCGAATTAAGAAATTGCAGGGCAATATCTCGGGACGCTTTGCGACTTATTTTGAAGTCGATGGTATGTTCGGGGAATGCTTTATCGTAATGGGTAAATTCATAATAGCCGGCGATTACAAGCATCAGCAGGCAGATAGCGATCAGTATAAAATCCTTGCGATTGAGCCGGCTGCTATCCATAATAGTAAATTTAAACAAATTTAAGAAAAATACAGGTCAATAAAATAAAAGACTCCGCCATCTGGCGGAGTCCTGAGACAAAAAGATTTTTGAGATAAAAAAAGATATTTACTTTCTTCCTCTGGCCATCTTTGCGCGAGAAACATCGCCATCTTTGTCGATGAAATAGAGATATCCCTGTTCTCTCTTAACATTAGCGCTATTTACGACTTCAGCGCCGCCGCCTTTTTCACCGCCGCGAGCCATTTTAGACCGGGCGACATTGCCATTTTTGTCAAGGTAGTAAAGATATCCTTTTTCCTTCTTAACGCCACATTTCACAACTTTTTCTGCCATAATAATTCCTCCTATTGATTGTTTACTTATCAGGATTATTTTGATACAATGTTACACGACAATAATTAAAATGTCAAGAAGTTTCCGTCGGGGATGTGTAAATTTCTATTTATACAGCTTATTTTGCGGCAAAATAAGCTATTCAACAATCATTTTTTCGACTTCTACCGCCTTTGAACGTCTGCCGGCGCGAATATAGCGATTAATGGCTTCTTCAAAATATTCGTTGGCTTTTTCCCTGTTTCCCAGAGTCTTCTGTTCCAGTCCAGCCTCTTTGAGATACAGTGCGGACTCTTCCCAGCGTCCCTGAATTTTCAGATCTTCCGCCAGTTGTAGATAATTGGGTTTTCCATCGGTTGTGATTGGCGGTTTGCCCTGAAGCGCCGCCTGAAGCGTAGGGATCAGTTTTTCATAAATGGCAGACTTTGCATGAATATCGTATGCTCCTATAGAGAGATATTTTTCCCTGATTTCAACCGTTAACTCACCGGTCAAGCCGATAACGGGAATTTCCGGTTTTGACTGTTTCATCAGTTGCAGGGTCTT
>DPVY01000190.1:0-3817 GCA_003527965.1 Fidelibacterota bacterium | reverse complement strand
AAACAGCGTCATTGCTTTTTCGCCGTCTTCGGCCTCTATTATTTCATATTCTTCGGATCCCAGATATTCCACCAGAGCATCACGAAGCAAGGCCTTATCATCAACGAGAAGAATTTTTTTTAATGACATTTTTTATCCTTTCTATAACAATTTAAATTTAATTGTGAAGGTTGTTCCTTTTCCAACTACACTCTTCACATTGATTTCACCATCATGATTCTCTATGGCTTTTTTACAAATCATTAACCCTAAGCCGGTTCCCTGTTGGCCGCTCCAGTAAGTATAGTCCGGACGCCAGATTTTGTCTAACCGGTCTTCGGGAATACCAACGCCGGTGTCACTGATCTCGACGACGGCATTTTTATTTTCCTGGTAGACCCGGGCCGTAAGAACACCCTTTCCAGCCATTGCTTTAAAAGCATTTTCTACAAGATTGATAAAAACCCTAACTAGATCCTCTTCGCTGGCGCTGATGTTTAAGGGTGTTTCCGAATATTCTTCGGACAATTTCACATCGGGGTTTGCAGCTAACTGAGAATCGGTAAAGAGATGAATTGCTTCTTTTACGAGGGAGTTTAAATCCACGGTTTTTTTATGACTTTTGTCAATATCAATGGCTTGTCCGAGATGTTTGAGCTTTTCTCCTAACTCTTTGAAAAAACCCATCAGCGTAATAATTCCGTGCCCTTTTTCAATACTTTCATCTGCCAGATCAAGAATTTTAACCCGGCAGTCTTCCAGATTCTTGCCGTTTGACACATTTATATCTTTAGGTATAAATTCAAAGCAGTTCATAATCTCTTTTTTTAATACCCCAATTTTTTTCTGGAGGGTCTGAAGTCGCAACATAAGCGAGGCGTAATAGCTGCCGGACATATCATGCCCGACGCTCTTTACGATCAGACGGCTCTCTTCGATAGCCTGTTTACGTTCTTTGGCAAGACGTTCGGTTTCAATCCGTTCACGCTGCCACAGGAAACCTTTTTCGATACGTTCCAAGAAAAGATCGGGATATTCGACAACAACATGTTTTTGGATAAAATCCTTGGCCCCAAGTCGAAGAGAGTCCACGGCATTTTCAATAGTGATCTCTCCGGTCAGCACAATGACATAATTCCGCTGGATTAATCCTCGCTTTTCCATCTCTGCCAGAAAATCCAGCCCCGACATATTGGGCATCCGAATATCCAGCAATACGACCATAAACTGTTTTTCCTCAAGAAATGTCAATCCCGCTTCGGGGTTGGTATTATATACCGCCGACCAGCCGTTATCTTCCAGGACCTCCAGGATGCTTTTGCAAAACGGATCACTATCGTCAATCAGTAAAATATCTTTATAAAACATAACTTATCTTTCTATTGGTATTTCCAGGGTTAAACGCAAATTCGGATCACTATCATAAATAAAGATAGAGCCCCCGTAATCATTAGCCACCAACTCACGAACTACCTCCAGGGAGAATTGATAAGGGCGGTAACCTTTTTCTTCTCCAAAAAACTCGTTCATGGACTTTTTGGGAATGGCGACGCCAGCCACATTATCGGAGCCGGCAATATTGGTTACCAGAGTCCGGCCGTTTTTTACCCTGGTTTCAATCCAGATGACCGAACCGTAGTGGTTAAAACGGGATATTACGAGAGAAATCAATGTAACCAGCACTTCGATTATTTCATTGGGGTCGACCACCAGCTGGGGAATATTGGGCTCGTCCTGCTTATTTCGCTGAACAACTATTTTATAGGAGAGTAGATCACTCGCTAAATATAAAAGCGCCTTATCCATGAGCTCGCGCCACGTCTTTTTTATATGGATAAAACCGGCCTTTGTGGAAAACTCCTGTAAAACACGTACCTCGCCGGCGACATTTTTTAGATTATTTTTAATCTGTTCAAATCGCTCAATTGTGGCATCCAGAGGTTCAGGTTTGTTGTTTTTTAGTTTTTTTAGGTAGTTACTGATACTAAGTTGCGCTTCAGTCAGAGGATTGACAACATCATTGGGAATCCGCATGGCTAAAGTGCCTAAAGCCGTCAGTCGTTGATTTTTCATGGTTGTTACGGCGGAATATTTCATTGTGTCCAGGTATTGAACGTTTTCGATGGCAACGGAAATCATATCCACCATGATCTGCAGATATTGCTCATCATCTTCTGTGAAATATTTTTCCCGCTCATCGCCGGGTAGTTTATTATACAGTTTGATGGCACCGATAGTTTCGTTTTTGATATTAATGGGAACGCCCAGAAATGTCAGCCGGTCACCAAATTTGAGATGATCTTTAATGGCGCTCCGGTATTTACCTTTATAATTGGATAGCTGCAGAACGTTGCGGGACCGGATCGTGCGGTTTTCCCTGACAATAGTACCCGTCAGCCCTTCCCCTACCCGGTGTTCTGCCACATTGATCAATTCTTTGGGAATTCCGTAGCCGCCCTTCAAAACGAGAATGTTTGTGTCGGTTTTTTTCCGAAGGTATATTTCACAAGTCTCTGATCCGATAGTTTTCGCGGTGTTTTCGGCAACGAATTCCAAAAGATTGCCTATTTCAAAAAATGAAAGAATCTGGGTGCCGACCTTCATCAAGAGTTCCATGTATTCGGCTTTGCGGCGTTCCCGGTGAATATACTCGGAGTTATCGATCGCCATAGTAACATAGCGGGCAATCAGGGTAAAAACCTCCAGGTCAGATTTGGTAAAGTTTTTCTCATCCGCCGCCGTACGGATCAACCCGATAAATCGTTCCTGATAGGATATCAGGGGAACCGCCATAAAAGATTTGGCTTTACGGCTGTCCGATTCGGAGTATTTTCCCGCCCAGCGCAGGTTTTTATCTAATTTTTGTAGATCGGTGTCTGTTTTTTTATTCAGGTCACGGATCAGCAGGGGTTTTTGGTTGTGAAATACCCATCCGGTGAGTCCTTCATTGCGTTTATAAATAATCTCTCCCGATATTTCGGCGGACAACCCGCTGGTTTTCACCATTCGGACAATGTCAGCTTCTTTGTCGTAGAGAAAAATCGAGCAGCCTTTCCATTTAAAAATTTGCGGGATCAGTTCGACACTTTTTTCAATAATGCCATCCAGCGACCGCTCCTGAAAGATAGAGATGACTTTGACAACCTGCTCGATGGTCAGTGCGCCAATGTCATTTTTACTTCTCATGCTGATAATATCCCATAGATTTTTAACAATTCTTCATCTAAGGGCTTTTTCTTTTCCCAGGTGTCGGAAAGAGGCGTGTAGGTGACATGATCGTTGACCCAACCGACCATTACATCGGATTTACCTTTTAACAAAGCCTGCACGGCATGATATCCTAAGCGACTGGCAAGTAAGCGGTCGGTTGCCGTAGGACTTCCGCCCCGCTGAGTATGACCCAGCACGCAAACATGGCAATCAATATTGTTTAAGTCTTTGATACTTTTGGCAATTTCACCGGCCGTGCCCAGTTTATGGCCCTCTGCTACGACAATTAAACTGCTGGTTTTCCCGGTTTTTGACCAATTCCGAACGTGCTGTCCCAAATCATCGATTGTAGTCTCTTTTTCCGGAACCAGGATCTCTTCGGCGCCACCACAAATTCCCACTTCCAACGCTATAAATCCGGCCCGCCGCCCCATGACTTCAACCAGGAAAAGCCGATCGTGAGAAGTCGCTGTATCGCGGATTTTATCGATAGAGCTGAGCGCAGTATGAACAGCAGTATCATATCCGATAGTCAGATCGGTGCCGTAGATATCGTTATCGATTGTTCCGGGAATACCGATTACGTTGATATTGTGTTCATTATTCAGGGCGTGAGCGCCGTGAAAGC
>DPVY01000017.1 GCA_003527965.1 Fidelibacterota bacterium | reverse complement strand
AAATAAAATTAACGGATTAATTATAAACCAATCTGTATTCTGGTGAAAAATAACCTTACGACCTCTTAAATCATTTAATCTTTTAGAACGAGAATCTTTATCAACAACAACAAGCCCCTTGATATCAGTTAAAGTAAATTTAAAGAGTGGCGTAAATTCGTAAAATGATTCCAGGTAAATCGCTTCATAATTTGTGACTAATGAAATAGCTCCGGCTGTTTTGCCGATCTGTTCAGTTGCCTGTGGCTCGTAATTTAATTTTTCATAATTTACATCAACACCCTGGAATTGTTTGAAGAATTTTCCGATATCTTCAAAAAAATTACTTACCTCTTTTGAAACATTTTGATTAGGCAATAACCTATTAATTAATTCCAATTCTATAATCCCTCATACTATCTGAGATTTTTTATATTGATAATTAAACTTTGTTCCAAACGGTCCAAATCAATAGGCTTGGGGATAAAATCAACAGCGCCCATCTCCATGGTATCATTGGCAACATTTTTATCTTTTACCCCGGTTACAATGATAACCGGTGTCTTTTTACCCATCTTTTTCATTATCTCGAGAAATTCCATG
This sequence comes from Fidelibacterota bacterium, assembly GCA_003527965.1. Taxonomy (GTDB): domain Bacteria; phylum Fidelibacterota; class UBA2242; order UBA2242; family UBA2242; genus DPVY01. The sequence continues at coordinate 2,757 of DPVY01000017.1, read as the reverse complement.
CCGTTCATTCCGGGCATGATCAAATCCAGCAAAATCAAGTCAAAATCCTCTACCCCTATTATTTGCAGAGCTTCGAGCCCTGATTGTGAAATTCGTGTTTCAAAACCCTTATAAGCAAGGTATTCAGCCAGAAAACTACATACATTAGGTTCATCATCAATTACTAATATTTTGTTTTTACTCATTTGATTAGTTGTATTTTTCACTGTTTAAAGTTTATTTAACTGTTATGTCAATGTCAATTTAAATATTGCGGCGACTATTTACTGAGTTAATTATTTCATCTTGTCTCATGGTCTCTGCAATTATACTGATTTCTTATCGAACGACTTAAGTTCATTAAAATTTTTACCGAAATCAAGTATTTTCCCCCGTTGAGTCTCCCTCTGAATCAGCAATATTGATTGTCGTCACATCTGAAATAGTAAAATTCTTTGGCTTTATAATGCACCTTAGAGTGAAATTGATTAAATTCAGGCTCGAAAAAATGGAAAGGCTCAAAATGACTCAGCGCAACAATATTCAAACCGGAGAAAATCCCGATATATCACGCCCCTTAAATTTTATCCACCAAATTATTGAAGACGACAATGCCAGCGGTAAATTCAATAAACGCATCCATACCCGCTTTCCCCCGGAGCCAAACGGTTATCTTCATATCGGTCATGCTAAATCCATTTGCCTGAATTTCGGCACCGCTGAAAAATACAACGGTTTGTGTAATCTTCGTTTTGATGATACAAATCCCATCAAAGAAGAAGATGAATACGTTAACTCTATAATTGAAGACATTAAATGGCTGGGATTTGACTGGGGTGACCGACTCTATTTTGCTTCTGATTACTTCGATAAAATGTACGAATATGCTGTCGATCTGATTAAAAAAGGCAAAGCCTATGTTTGTGACCTTACGGCAGAGGAAATCCGGCAAACCCGGGGCTCACTTACGGAAGCAGGTCAGGAAAGCCCCTATCGCAATCGCCCCATCGAAGAAAATCTTGATCTCTTTGAGCGTATGCGAAAAGGCGAATTTTCTGATGGTTCCCGTACGCTACGCGCTAAAATCGATATGACTTCTCCTAATCTTAATATGCGCGATCCTGTAATGTACCGGATCTTGCATGCTTCGCATCACCGTACCGGCGATAAATGGTGTATCTATCCTATGTATGACTGGGCTCATGGTTTGGAAGATTCCATCGAAAAAATCACCCATTCTATCTGTACTCTTGAGTTTGAAGATCATCGCCCCCTGTACGATTGGTTTCTCAACGAATTAGGCGTCTATCATCCACAGCAAATTGAATTCGCCCGGCTGAATCTGACCTATACGATAATGAGCAAACGCAAGTTACTGGAACTTGTTCAGGGAAAGTATGTCAACGGCTGGGACGACCCCCGCATGCCCACTATCTCCGGTATGCGTCGCCGGGGCTATACTCCCGCAGCCATCCGCAATTTTGCCGACCGTATCGGTGTCGCAAAACGGGAAAGCACAATCGATGTAGCCCTCTTAGAATTCAGCGTACGGGAAGATCTTAACAAAATTGCGCCCCGTTTTATGGGCGTAATGAATCCGCTGAAAGTCGTTATCGATAATTACCCTGAAAATCAGGCAGAGGAACTCGAAGCGATCAACAATCCCGAAGACGAAAGCACCGGGATACGCAAAATCCCTTTTTCAAAAGTAATTTATATAGAAAAAACCGATTTCATGGAAGATCCGCCAAAGAAATTCTTCCGCCTGGCTCCCGGTAGAGAAGTACGGCTGCGCTATGCCTATTTTGTTACCTGCACGGATGTGGTAAAGAATGAATCCGGCGAAGTTGTCGAACTCCATTGTACCTACGATCCGGCAACCTGGGGCGGCGATTCACCGGATGGACGTAAAGTCCGCGGAACGATCCATTGGGTTTCCGCCAAACATGCTATCCCGGCAAAAGTTCACCTCTATGACCGCTTATTTACCGTTCCTAACCCATCCGGCGATAAAGAGGGGTGCGATTATAAGGAATTCATCAATTCCGAATCTCTCAAAGTCTTAACAAACTGTCCGGTTGAACCAAATCTGTCCGACGCCAAACCGGGACTTCAGTTTCAGTTTGAACGGCTGGGATATTTCTGTATAGATCCTGATACAACTAACGATAATCTCGTCATCAACCGGACTGTCACCTTGCGGGATACCTGGGCGAAAATCGCCAATAGGCGCTGACGCAAGATCTTAGTCGGATGATATAAAATACCTTACGCATAAAATTTCTACCCACAAATACTCGTCTTCTTGTTCCCAAATTCAATCTGGGAACAAGTGGTGAAATTTATTCAGGAATATTACCAATCGACAGAGTTGCCACGCCTATAGCTGCTTTTGCAAATCTTGTAATAAACCGTTTAGGTCTTCAACTTTGTAAGGTTTAGTAATTACTCCGGAAAATCCATATTTTTTATAATTAGACATTACATAACTGTTTGAATAACCACTGGACGCGACGGCTTTAATTTTAGGATCTGTTTTAATAAGCTTACTAATTGCTTCCTGCCCCCCCATTCCGCCGGGAATTATTAAATCCATTATCACTATATCAAATGGTTTGCCGGCTTCTTTTGCTTTTTTGTATAACTCTATAGTTTCTAAGCCATCCCTGGAAAATCTCACGGAATAACCGATTTTCTTCAGCATAGATCCAACAATTTCAAGGATTTCTTCTTCATCATCCATTAATAGAATTTTTCCGGAACCAACCATCGCCGTGT
>DPVY01000306.1 GCA_003527965.1 Fidelibacterota bacterium | reverse complement strand
TCCGTCAAATGAATATCCAATGAAAGATGATGAGAAATTATGGGATTGGCTTAAACCGGGGTACTTCGATGTGCCGGCCTCAATCCAGAACAATGTGCCGGTTGCCGGCGAAGATGGCGATTTTATCTATGGCTCCGCCTATTTTCCATTGCGGGCGGGACAAACGGAGCGATTTTCTCTGGCTTTAGTTTACGGACATGATTTAAATGATCTCTTGAAAAACAGGGAAACTGTTCAGAAGATTTATAACAGCGATTACAGATTTCCCCAACCGCCGGATAAACCTACCTTAAAAGTAGTACCAGGCGATGGTCAGGTCACACTCTATTGGGACCGTAAGGCGGAATATAGCATTGATCCTGTAACAAAAGAGAAAGACTTTGAAGGATATAAAATCTATAAAGCGACAGATCCGGATTTTAATGATGTTCGAAGTATTACTAATGTAAATGGCGTCGTAACAGGATATGTTCCGATAGCGCAATTTGATAAAGTAAACGATGTACAGGGAATATTTATGCCGAGTCCGGATTTGTACCAGGAAGCCGAGGGATATACAGTCAATCTTGGTTCAAATACAGGTTTACAACATTCCTATATTGACTATGATGTTGAAAACGGAAGAAGGTATTATTACGCTGTTGTAGCCTATGATGGAGGTGATGCGGAAAAAGATATCTATCCTTCTGAAAATACAAAGTTTATTTCTATTCAGCCAAACGGAGAGATTATTACTGATATAAATACGGCTGTAGTTCGTCCAGGACCTGAAGTAGCCGGCTATGATATGCAGAATAGCGATTGCAGTCTTGAACATTTGGCGGGTCCCGCCAACGGTTCAATTTTCTATGAAATCGTTGACAAAACCGGTTTAAATGGGCACACCTACAGAGTCTTTTTTACAGATACTCAGACAGACGGAATAGATAACGACAATGATTGGAATGTCCTGACTGATGATATTGGCAGCGATGGCAATCCTTATATAATAGATGAAGACAGCACTCAATATAACGGTGTTCCCGACGTTGGAGAGCCGAATTATGAATGGAGAGATCCGGATGAATTTGCTCCGTTTACTTCTACTTATTCGGTTTTGGATATTACCGGACATAAAGAAACCCTTTGGATCGACACCACTTACACATTTCTTGCAAAGAAAAATATTGTACATTCAAGTATTTTAATTTATTTGGCTTCAGAAACAGGAAATTTTCTCGATGTAGAAAAATTTGAAATAGATACTCTCAGGGGTAAAATAAAGATTAAAAAAGACAGTGGTTTGAATAGCGGTGATTATTATGTTAATTATCAATATTATCCGGTTTATAAAAGTCCTAATATATTCAATAGTCCCTATGCCAGTGAAACTTTAGATGCCGATATATTTGATGGAATTCAGATGAAATTTTACAATCATTGGAATATAAACCCGATATTATCTGATTCCGTGTCATATTGGAATACAGAAAACAGACGATATAACTGGGGATTTTCTACCGGGAAAGTTGATTTCGGTAGCGGAAATATTATTACAGGGAGGCGCTTCCCCGCAGATTATGAAATACAGTTTGGCGATGACGTTATATATACTACGGAAGAGGCGTTTCAGAAGGAACCCTATTATTTCCCCCCGGTAAAAACTAATTTCAGAATATTTAACTTAACTGATTTGGTAGAAGTGCCGTTTTTATTGGTAAGACCTAGTATTTTTATGAATTTTAATCCCGATTCTGTGTACGGATTATGTCCCGGAGATTTTCTCGAGACATTCTGGAAGAGACCGGATAGCACTTATCAATATACGTGGACTATGATATTTTCGAATCTACAAAGTGATCCCAAAGATACTATATATACATTTTATGATGGAGATATTTTACATATAGAAACTACAAAATCGTTCCGCAGCAGGGATGTCTATGAATTCACGACTCAAATACCGTTTGCAGACGATGATAAGGCTATAACCCAACTGGATGAAATTCAGGTAGTTCCTAATCCGTATGTAGTGGCAAACAATATGGAAGCGCCACTGCCTCCGGCAATTACAAGTGGAAGGGGTGAAAGGCGAATTGAATTTCGGAAACTTCCGCAAGATGCAAAAGTTCATATTTTCACTTCAAATGGTACACATATTATAACTTTAAATCATACAGGAGACATTCATAATGGAACACTGGCATGGAATTTAAAGACAAAAGAAAATTTGGATATATCTTTTGGTGTATATTTTTATATCGTTGAAGCAAAAGTTGGTAAAAAATCCGGTAAACTTGCAATAATAAAGTGATAATACTATGAATACTAAAAATTTAATATGTATTTTTGTGGTTTCATTGTTAGCCTGTTCACAAAATATAGTTGCTCAAGATAAAGTGGGTACTTCGTCAGCTCAGTTTCTTCAAATACCGGTCGGAGGCAAGGCGATAAGTATGGGCGGAGCGTTTACCGCAGTTTCTGATGATCCTGCGGCTCTTTACTGGAATCCGGGAGCAATATCGCGTATTGGTAAAAATTGTGCTTATGTGTCTAATACTAACTGGCTTGTTGGCTCTAATCATGTGTGGATCGGGGCGCAGGTAATGGTAACCGGGCACGATGCGATAGGAATCAGTCTGAACAACCTGGATTATGGCGCCAGTGAAAAAGTAACTACGGTCGAACAATCGGACGGAACAGGCGAATACTGGGAAGCGCAAGATGTAGCTATTGCATTAACATATGCCCGGAATATCACAGATAGATTTTCAATTGGCGGAAGTATAAAATATATCAGTGAAGAAATTTGGCATGAAACATCGTCACAATTTGCCTTGGATTTAGGATTACTCTTCATTACTCAGTTCAATGGATTGCGTATCGGAGCCAGTATGAGAAATTTTGGCGGAGAATTAAAAATGGAGGGTCGGGATTTAATGAAAAGAATCGATCTTGACCCGGAAAGTGAAGGCAATAATGAAACGATTGTCGCTAATTTGAAAACGGATGAGTGGCCGATTCCACTAACATTTAGCGTCGGCGCAGCGATGCCTATTATAAATTCTAAAATGTTGAAATTAACTATTGCCGCGGACGCTGTAAGACCTACTGATAACAGCGAGACTATTAATGTTGGCGGAGAATTATTTTTATATAATCTTCTTAGTATGAGAGCCGGATACCAAACCCTTTTTCGCGACGATAGTGAACAGGGACTTACTTTTGGAATGGGTTTGAAAATCCCGGTGCCCTATGCCGATATAATCGTTGATTATTCATACCAACAGTTTGGCATTTTGGGAGATGTTCAAACAACGGCTTTAAGTATAGGCTTTTAATTTAAATTTCAAAGAGAAAGGAGGTGAGAAAAAAAGAAAATAATGTCAATTGTTTCGTTGAAGTAAGAGTTACATGTAACAAAAAATGGAGGACAACATGAAGAAAGTTACAATCGCGATTTTAATTGCTTTATTAGCAGTTGGGTTTGCATTTGCCGATGTAAATGTCACCTTTCGTGCTAATACCAGCGTTGTACAGGGGCTTACTGATACCACTGGCGGCGTTGACTTACGCGGTACTGTGACCCAGTGGGGACCGGGAACGAACCTGACTAATGTCGGTGGCGACTACTGGGAGATCACCATTCAACTAGCCCCGGGTGATTATGAGTATAAGTATGGCGCTCAGGTTGTGAATCCCCTCGATGGTTCAGTCACCGATTACTGGGAAAATGATATTCCAGGAGCTGGTCCTGTACCTAATAGAACTCTAACAGTCGGATCTGTAGATATGGTATTGGATCTGGACTTTGTCGGTGTTGCGCAGGGAAGTCCGCATCCCTATTTTACGCCGAGCGATAGTATTGATGTTCTCTTTAGAGTGAATATGGGAGAGCATCCTGATTTTGACCCTAGTAGTGGTCACGTTTACATTGTTGGTGCATTCCCCGGTCCTGATGGTGCTGATAATATGTGGGTTCCGGATAAATATGCTTTAACGCAAGAAGGAGAAAATAGTGACTATTGGTCCTACCAATTAAAATTAGATGCCGCAAATGCCCCATATGATTCAACAATGTATCGATTCACATTGGGGTCTTGGGGCGAGAGCGAAGGAATTTATGGTCACGGTATGTTCCCGGATAATGAAAACAGAGGTATTTCTGTATATGGAGATACGACTGTTGCATGGAAATGGTGGAACGATTCCTCACCTGCCGGTTTCGAAGGGACAGACACCTCCGCTATCACATTTACTACAAATATGAGCAAAGCTGCTGGTAACAATGGTTTCACAATTGGCGATACTCTTCTGGTGAAATTAGGATATTTTGGAAGTTCATCGGAATTATTAACAGATACATTAACACGTCAAGGATTTACGTTCAATTATGCTACTACAGTTGAGCAAGTACCTGTAACTTTTGGACAGCGCTTATACTATCAATATTATATATATAAACTTGGGCAGGAGCAGAGAGAGATTTACTTCAATTTCGATTATGATGGTAGTGTTCCGAGCGAAGCTGAAAGAAGGTTTTTTGTAATCAATACTGCAACAGTTGCTATCAATGACATTGAAGATAGTGAGGTTGATGCTCGTCGTATGCCGATTTTCAGGAACAATACAAAGCTTTCCAAGGATGTTACATTGACATTAGAGTGTGATATACGTCCGGCGATATATCAGGTGCTTGCCGGCTCAACGCTCGAAGATATTCAGAGCAGCGTTACTATTACACCGGCAATGTTAGCGGCAGATCCGGATACTATATTGAAACTTGGTGTATGGGTCAATGGTCCGATGTCCAATAACGGTGAAGGCACATGGCAGACCTGGGGCGGTACTCTTGCGGGAGATGTGAATCGCAAGATGTACGATGATGGTACACATGGCGACGCTGTCGCCGGTGATTCTATTTTCACAATTGTGTATAATATGTCTCCCGACAGCTCCAGCGGAACAGTGGGACAGGAATTCAAGTTCGGCATAGGCGGCGGCGATAATGAGAGCGGATACGGATTGAATCATATTGAAAATATTG
>DPVY01000349.1 GCA_003527965.1 Fidelibacterota bacterium | reverse complement strand
CATGGCGTTACCGCAAACATTTCTCCCTCCTCTCTCTCAAAGCCCCTCCTGTGAGGGGCTTTTTTTTATCCATTTTTCACGACTTCCTGAATAAAATGTCAGATTTTTCTTGACATTATAATCAGATGTCTCATATATTGATAATAGGTATTTGAAATTGCATATAAGGGTACAAATTTAGGGGATTAGCCCCTGATAAAAATACAAGCCCGTATTCAACATCAATCGGTGTTGGGTGCGGGTTTTTTTATTTTTGGAGTAAAGATGGAATTAACAGACGATGAGAAGCAGAATATAATGAATCAAAAAATGGACTTTGCGCTATTTGGCATGATTGATCTTGAAAAATCAGCTTCAAAGGAAAATGAAGGCAAAAGGATTGTTTTTGGTGAAATAAGCAATCCTGAAAAAGATGAACAGGGGGAAAACCTAATTCAGAAATCGCTTGATTTCTCATATTTCGATGACAGGGGCGTTATCAAATATGAACATTTTCCGAAAAACTCACCTTCTAATATAATTGGTTTTCCGCATGAGCGATATACTACCGAAAAGAGTACGGTTGTAAAAGGGGCGTTGTTAAAGAATCACAAGATGGCGGATGAGACATGGAGTTTGATATGTGCGATTGAACAGCATAACAGGGACTACCCGGATCATCAGAAAACATTGGGCTGGAGCGTAGAAGGCAATTACGGTAAAAAAAGGCGAGTAAACGGCAGGTTTATAAAAGGCGCAAAAATATACAATGTAGTAATTACGCCGAATCCTGTATTGAAATCAACCTATTTAAAAATGGTTGAAAATCATAATGCACCAATTATGAAAAGTCTGTGTGCTACCCCAGCGGAAACGGATGTTACAAAAAAAACAGGCGGTGACGTGATAGTAGAAGATAATATTGATAAAAAAGTAAAAGAGACCGTTATAGGCGGTGAAATAAATAATAAAAAAAAGAAAAAAAAGAAAAAAACTAAGGAGGAGTATGTTATGAAATCATTTGAAAATTACGATGAGGCTGTAGAGCATTTCGTTAATCAGGGTTTAGAAGAAGAGGAAGCCGAGAAAATGGCAAAATCTCTTGGTCTTGAGCTTGAAGGTGACAAAGACGCCGATGGTTCCACTGAGGAATTAAAAGGCATTAAAAAATCGCTTAATGACATTAAGAACTGGATCAAAGATTTGTCAAAAAGCGAAGGTGAGGATGAAGACGAAAGCCTTGAAATGGAAGACCTTGACAAAGGCTTGGAATCGGAAGATACCGAGGTTGACATTACGGAATTTCTGAAAGGCATTGATGAAAAGAATGATGAGATTCTTTCGGCAATATCAGAAAAGAACGAGACACTGGAAAAGGCTATTGACAGTTTTTGCGATGTTATTGAATCCTTATCGGAGCGGGTTGATAGTATGGAAAAGAGTATGTCGGTAGAGGGTCATCCGGTCGGAGAGGCTATTCAGGTATTAATGAAATCACGTACAGGCATGAGCGTGGCGGATTTGCAGAAGTTTAATATTGTAGCAGCTGCGCCCGAAGGGAATGCAGAGATCGGCAATTTTGGACAACTGCACGCACGTCTTGAAAAATCGGTAGATGTGGGTAAGATCACATTACAGGAAATGAGCAGAGCGGAGAGTGCTTTTCGGATAAATGACAGCAAAACGCTGGATGAAGTTATTAAAAAATGCGAAGACAAATAGGAGGAAATTATGAATATTCTCGCGGGTAAAAATTACAGTGACGTTCTTGATATTGCAAAATCATTGATAGACGACGGCTCTATCAGAGTTGATCCGGAGCGTGGTTTGCAAAAATCAATGGACGTTCAAAAAGCGCTGGACGCCACAACGACAACCAGCATGACCGATCTCGCCCAGTTAACCGGCGGGCGGGCAATTACAATTGAAAACATTGACACTGATTTAAAGTCAACGGTTGCGGATCGGAAGCAGCTAAGGTTATGGAATCTTTTCAGGCATAGTAAAATCTATGCTGTCCTTGATCAGTATATGGTGTTATCAGACCAGGGACAGATAGGCGGAAGGCATTCGCATGGAGTATTTACGAGTGAATCGGCATTCCCGACATCTAAGAATGTGACACTCTCACGGCAGGTAGATACCACGAAGTTTCTGCGTGATATGAGAGACTTGACCCATGTTTTGGACGTGTCCAAAACAATGGCTGATAATCATACCATACTAAATAAAGCCGGGGCAATGACTATCCTTGAGGCAAATGAGAAAGCAACGCTTTTTGGGAACAGCGACGTATTGCCTTTTGAATTTGACGGTCTAATTAAAAAGATCACGGACGCTAAAACAGCGGGCTATGATGTAGTTGTTGATTGCCGTAAAACCGGCGCTTCAAGTAATTCGGAAGGTGGTCAAATTAGTGAGGATCAACTTGACGAAGCCGCAAATAAAATCATGCAGGGTCTTGGGGCGGCAACTCACATGCTTATGCCTAACGTCGTAAAGCAGGATTTGAACACAATCCTGCCGGTAAGCCGTCGTGTTAATATGGGTGGACAATCTATTCTTACCATGAAAGAACTGATGGGTGGAATGCCTATGGCTGGCTTTATGAGTGATTTCGCTTATAATGGCTGGGGCGATGGTATGGTTCCGCATTTTAAATTCGTGCCCCATATCGACAAATATTTTCTATCAGGCGAATCACCTAAATCAAAGGCTCCGACAGTTGCGGTAGGTACCAATCCAACAGCGCCAACAGGTGTCGTTCTTACATCTCCGGTAGATGCAGCGGCAAAATTTGGAGCGGGCGATGCTGGTGATTATTTCTATAAAGTAAGCGCTATCAATGGCAGTGGCGAATCAATAGCCACGGCTGCCGCAGCTGGTGCAATTACGGTAACAGCCGGTAATAAGGTTAAACTTGTAATTACCGGCAATGATGCGCTTATAACCGGCTACTCTATTTATAGAAGTGCCAAAAATGCGGCTGATAACAGCGATTGTCGCTGGATTGCAGATGTTGCGGTTGGCACAGCTATCGGTACTACGGACGCTTATGATATGAACGAGGTATTGCCAGGAACGTCTATGGCGGTGGTTGTATCCAATGCGCCTGAAGATGACGCAATTAGTTATAGACAGTTGCTGCCTTTTGTGCGCATTCCGCTTCCTTTTGGACTTAATAACATTGTCGGATATCCGTATTTATACATGCTGTATCATTACTTGCGTGTTCCTAAGATGGGCAACGAGCAGACCGGATTCGGTTATCACGTACTGTTGAAAAACATTCGTTATTCAAAATCTACGTTTTAGGTTAAGCTGCTGAAATAAATGGGGGTGTACATAACGCCCCATAGCACATGAGGAGGATATATGAGTGCTGTAGTAAAAGCTCCAAAATGCAGGGACGGTCAGTTAAAGAACCATTTTTCTACTATTAAAGATGAATCCGTAGAATGGAAAGACGGAGTTGCGGAAGTATCTGAA